>NZ_QMIN01000077.1:0-62384 GCF_003287795.1 Actinomyces sp. Z5 | reverse complement strand
GGCCGCCGGCACCACGAGGTGCCGGCGGCCGTCTGCTTTTGGCCTCGCCGCTCAGGGACGGACCGCGTAGGGCATGATCTGGGAGTACCAGACGGAGCGAATACTCACGTTGTAAGGGGAGTAGTTGGCGTCGATGAGCATGCCGTTGCCCAGGTACATGGCCACGTGGTAGATGCCGGGCTGGGTGCCGTTGGAGGACCAGAACAGCAGGTCGCCGGGCTGGGCCTGGGCCAGCGGAATCTTGGTGCCCTGCCCGTACTGGGCGCGTGAGGAGTGCGTCAGGTACACCCCGGCGTTGCGGTAGGCGCGCATGACCATGCCGGAGCAGTCCACGCCCGCGTCGGACTCGCCGCCCCACACGTAGCGGATGCCCAATTGAGCCTTCGCCCCGGCGATCGCCGCCTGCGCCTTGCTGGTGGAACTGCCGGAGCTGGTCGACGACGAGGCGGCCGGGGCGGAGGTTGTGGTCTGTGTGGTTGTCTGCCGCGGCGCGGATGCCGTGGAGGACGAACTCGAGGTAGTGCTGCTGCTCGATGAGGCCGCCCCGGAGGAGCTGGAGGACTGCGCGGGCTGCTGGCTCTGGGCCGGGGAGGCTGCGGAGGATCCTGTACCCGAGTCGGCGCCGGAGCCGGACGCACCGGCAGAGGCCGGCGCCTGAGTGGCCTCGGCCGGCTGGGCCTGCTCCTGCGCGGTCTGCTCCGCGGCGGCCTTCTCGGCCGCCTCCTTCGCGGCCGCCTCCTCGCGGGCTTGGCGCTCCGCCTCCAGCTGGTCCTGGTAGGCGGTCTCGAGCTCCACGGTGGTGTTGCGCTGCTCGGCGAGCTGGGCGATGAGGCTGGCGCGCTCGGTCTCGGCGTTGGTCTGGGCCGTCTGGGCGGCGGTGGCCGCCGCGTCGGCGTCGGCCTTGGCGGTGGCTGCGGCGTCTGCGGCCGCCTGCTTGGTTTCCACCTTCTCGTCCGCGATGGACTGCATCGTGTCCGCGACCGCCTGGAGGGCCTCGACGTTCTGCAGCTGGGCGTCGGTGTTCTCCCCGGCGCGGGTCAGGGCCACGCTGACGTCGGTGGCGTCGCCCAAGGACTCGCCGGACAGGTAGGGGGCCAGGGAGTCCAGTGTGCCGGCGCTGCCCGCCTCGTAGGTCTCGGCGACCACCGAGCCCATGTCGGCGCGGGCCTCCTCGGTGTCCGCGGCCGCGGCGTCGGCGGCGGCCTGGGCGTCCTCGGCGTCGGTGGTGGCGGTGTCGAGTTCGTCGAGCGCGGTCAGGTAGTCCTCGTTGGCGACGGAGGCCGCAAGCTCGGCGGCGGCCGTGGTGGCGCTCAGTTCTGACAGGGAGGCCTCGAGGGAGGCGATGGAGGCCGCGGTCGTCTGCTCGGCGGACTTGGCCTGGTCGATGTCGTCCTGGGTTACGTCATCGGCTGCGGCGGCCGGGGTGAGCGTGACGGCGAGCGCAAGTGCCGCGGCCGTAAGGCTCACACGCCGGGCAGCGTTCGCGCGGCGCGGGCGATGGGTCGTGCTCACAGATTCTCCGAACGTGTTACGGCGCGCCTCCTTGACCGACGCACCCTGGGTGTCTGCGGATACCGTACCCACCAACGCCCGCAAGAGAAACAGAAACAACAGATTTCACAGGAGTCACAAGACATCACTCACGTACCACAAACCCCGCAATGGAGCGGATCCACGACACACTCCACGCCAACGTGACGTTCGTCACATCGCCTACTGAGGTAGCGTTTTGCCCGCAGGCAAGCCGACCCGCGGCCTCCCGCACCCGGCCGGCAGCCCCGCAACACTCCCGCCGATCTGCCAACCAAGGAGTTCTCATGGCTGACACCCCGTCCAGCACTCCCGCGCACGTCCCCTCCCCCGCTGACCCGACCGGCTGGCACTTCGAGACCATGCAGGTGCAGGCCGGCCACACCCCGGACTCCGACACCGGCGCCCGCGCCATCCCGATCTACCAGTCGACCTCCTTCGTTTTTCCCGACGCCCAGGAGGCCGCCGACCGCTTCGCCCTGAAGTCCCTGGGCCCGATCTACACGCGCCTGGACAACCCCACCAACCAGATCGTCGCCCGCCGCATCGCCGCCCTCGAGGGCGGCGTCGGCGCCCACCTGGTCTCCTCCGGGATGGCGGCCCAGGCCCTTACCTTCGTCACCCTGGGCGGGGCCGGCTCCAACATCGTCGCCTCCCCCTCCCTGTACGGCGGCACCGTCAACCAGCTGAAGCACACCCTGCCGAAGCTGGGCATCGAGACCCGCTTCGTGGACGAGCCGGGCAGCCCCGACGCCTGGGCGGCGCTGGCCGACGAGCGCACCATTTGCTTCTTCGGCGAGTCCATCCCCAACCCCAAGGGCGACATCCTCGACATCGAGCCGATCGCGCAGACCGCACATGCGCTGGGAATCCCGCTGGTGGTGGACAACACCGTCGCCTCCCCCTACCTGATCCGCCCCTTCGAGTGGGGTGCCGACATCGTGGTCCACGCGGCCACCAAGTTCCTCGGCGGGCACGGCTCCACCGTCATGGGCGTGGTCGTGGACTCCGGCAACTTCGACTACGCCTCCCAGCCCGAGCGCTTCCCCGCCTTCAACACCCCCGACCCCTCCTACAACGGGCTCGTCTACGCCCGCGACCTGGGCGTGGGCAGCCCGCTGGGCAACATGGCCTTCATCCTGCGGGCCCACACCGCAGGCCAGCGCGACCTCGGCTTCGCCGCCGGCCCGGTGGACGCCTTCCTGATCGCCCAGGGCGTCGAGACCCTCTCCCTGCGCATGGAACGGCACGTCGACAACGCGCTCGCCGTCGCGCAGTGGCTCGAGGGCCGGCCCGAGGTGGCCGAGGTGCGCTACTCGGGGCTCGAGTCCAGCCCCTACTACGAGCTGCACCGCAAGTATTGCCCGCGGGGCGCGGGCAGCGTCTTCGCCTTCGACCTGGTCGGCGGCCGGGAGGCCGGCGCCGCCTTCATCGATGCCCTCGGCCTGTTCTCGAACCTGGCCAACATTGGCGATGTCCGCTCCCTGGCCGTGCACCCGGCGACGACGACGCACTCGCAGCTGACCGACGCCGAGCTGTCCCGTGCGGGCATCAGCGCCGGCACCGTGCGCCTGAGCATCGGCATTGAGCACGTCGACGACATCATCGCCGACCTCGAACGGGGCCTGGCCGCCGTCGCCGCGCTCTAGCCCGACCGCCGGGGCCGCGGGGGCCTCGCCCGGCGCCCGCCGCCCCGGCTACCATGACGGCCATGACCTCGCCCATTTCACCGGTGCCGGGGGTCGGCACGGCGACCCTCAAGCTCGTCGACCGTTCGGCGGGTTCCCCCACGGGCGCCTGGCGACCCGGCGACGACCCGGGCCACCGCCGCTTCCTGGAGATCGGCGACCTGCCCCTGGACTCCGGCGAGATCCTGCCCGAGACGCATCTGGCCTTTGAGACCTGGGGGCAGCTGACGCCCGCGCGCGACAACGCCGTCCTGGTGCTGCACGCCCTGACCGGCGACTCCCACGTCACCGGGGACGCCGGCCCCGGCCACCCCACCGCCGGCTGGTGGGACACCCTGGTCGGCCCCGGCCGCGCCATCGACACCGACCGCTACTTCGTGGTGGCGGCGAATATCCTCGGCGGCTGCCAGGGCTCCACCGGCCCCTCCTCCACCGCCCCGGACGGCCGCCCCTGGGGCTCACGCTTCCCCTGGCTGACCACCCGCGACGCCGTCCGCGCCGAGTCGCGGCTGGCCGACGCCCTCGGCATCGACGCCTTCCACCTGGTCATCGGCGCCTCCCTGGGCGGGCACCGCGCCCTGGAATGGGGCGTGATGAACCCCGAGCGGGTGCGCAACCTGGCGCTGGTGGCCACCGGCGCCTCCACCACCGCCGACCAACTCGCCTGGTGCCACCTGCAGGAACTGGCGATCGTCGGGGACCCCTACTTCCTCGACGGCGACTACTACAACCACGTGGTCGGCCCCGTGCGCGGACTGGGACTGGCCCGCGCCATCGCCCACACCACCTACCGCTCCGCCGGGGAGCTGGACACGCGCTTCGGCCGCGCCCACCAGGGGCAGGAGGACCCCGCCGTCGGCGGCCGCTATCAGATCGAGTCCTACCTGGATCACCACGCCGGCAAGCTGCTAGCGCGTTTCGACGCCAACACCTACCTGATCGTCAACCACTCCATGATGGTGCACGACGTCGGTGTCGGGCGCGGCGGCATCGAGGCGGCCCTGGGGACGGTGACGGCCCGGACGCTGGTGGTCGACGTCGACTCCGATCGGCTCTTCCTGCCGGCGCAGGCCGAGGAACTGGCCCATGGCATCCCCGACACCCGCCGGGCCACCATCCACTCCCTGCACGGGCACGACGGCTTCCTCATCGAGGCCGATCAGATGGACGCCGCCCTGCGCGGCTTCCTGGCCGAGGACGAGCCCGGCCGATGAGCACGCCCACCGACCGGGCCCCCGCAGCCCCCGTCGACGCCTGGGGACCGGACGTGCTCGGCCCCGGCTTCCGCGCCCGCACGCTGCGGCTGCTGCCGGATGCGGAGGACGACGACGCCGTCGCCACCCTGGTCCACCACGTGCCCGCCCTGGACCCGGCCGCCCTGCCCGGCACCCCCACAATCCCGCGCTTCACCTTCCTGTACCTGCACGGCTGGAACGACTACTTCTTCCAGACGCACTTCGCCCGGGAGATCTCCCGCAGCGGCGGCGCCTTCTACGCCCTGGACCTGCGCCGCTACGGGCGTTCCCTGCGCGCGGGGCAGATGCATGGCTGGGTCACCTCCCTGACCGACTACGACGAGGAGATCGGCCTGGCCCTGGCGGCCATCCGCGCCGCCGAGGGCTGGGACACCCCCACCGTGCTGTGCGGTCACTCCACCGGCGGGCTCACCGCCGCCCTGTGGGCCGACCGCCACCCCGGCGCCGTCTCCGCACTGGTGCTGAACTCCGCCTGGCTGGAGATCCAGGGCGCCGAGCCGGTGCGCCTGGTCGGCGAGCCGGTGGTGCGCACGCTCGCCCGCCGCGACCCGCACATGGTGATCCCCACCCGCACCCATCCGCCGGAGGCCCTGTACTCGCTCGCCGACGGCTGGGACGTGGAGCGCGACGGCGAACTGCCCGACCCCGCCTGGGCGGACGACCCGTATGTGACCGGCTGGAACGTCGACCACGACTGGAAGATCGTGCCGTCGGCCCCCATACGCCCCGGCTGGCTGTTGGCGATCCTGGCCGGCCAGGCACGGGTGGCCGCGGGCCTGGATGTGCGCTGCCCGATCCTGTCCATGGGCTCGGCCCGCAGCCATTTGAGCGTGACCTGGACACCCGAGGCGCGCAGCACCGATACGGTGGTCGACGCCGACGCCACCGCCCGTCGGGCCATCGGCCTGGGCAACCTGGTGACGGTGGCCCGCTTCGAGGGCGGCGTGCACGACCTGGTGCTGTCCGCCCCGCCCGTGCGCGGCCAGGTGTTTTCGGCGCTGCGCCGCTGGCTGCGCGGCTACGTGCTCACCTGAGGCTACGGCGCTAGGCGATTTCCACGTCTTCACCGCCTGTTACGAGCTTTTGCACCCTGGTGTGCGGCAAATTCCCGCACACCAGGGTGCAAAAGCTCGCAGTAGACGACCGGTGCCCGGGCTGGGGCACTCGAGCCAAGGGCTACGGGGGCCACCAGGACGACTTTCTTCTTCCCGCCCCCCTACCCGGAGGTAGGGGATGTCCCCGACTCCGGGGGGAGCCCGATTCAGGGGCCGTTCATCCGCGGGGGTGAGGTGACCTGCACCACTGCTCGCGCACCATGGATTCATGTCCGCCCCAGCCATCTCACCGTCATCTCCCACCACCGCGGCGAGCCCCACCTGGCCGCGCATGACCCCCTCCGCAAGCGCCGCCACCCCGACACAGGTCCACGCCCCGAGGCGGCCGTACCCCACGCCGGCGCCGACGGCGCGCCCGCGTCACGCGGTTGCCCCCACCTCGGCACGCCCCTCCCGCGCGGCGCGCTACCGCACCATCGGGTTGACGCTGCTGGGCGTGGCCGCCGGCCTGCTCGCCGTCGTCATCGCCGTCGTCTGGAGCGCGGACGCTCGACCCTCGAGCCGGCTGCTCGTGCCGCTGCTGACCGGGCTCGTCCTGCTGGCCGTATGGCACCGCGAGCGCGTCACGCGACGCGCCCGCCCGGCCGCGGACACGCAGCGCGAGGAACTGGGCGCGCTCGTGCGCACGCATGGCGCCGGTACGCTCGGCTGGATGGCGACCTGGCCCGGCAACCAGGCGTGGATCACCGCCGACGGGGCCACCGGCTTCGCCTACCGGGCCGGCGGCGGCGTCGCCCTCACGCTCGGCGACCCGGCCACCGCGCCCGACAAGGTGGGCGCCGCGGTCGACGCCTTCGCCGCCTTCGCTGCCGACTCCGGGCTGATCCCGGCTCTGTACTCCGTGCACGCCCCGGTGATGGAGGCGGCGCGCTCGCGTGGCTGGACCGTCCTGCAGGTCGCCGAGGAGGCGGTGCTCGACCTGGACGGCCTGGAGTTCCGCGGCAAGGCCTTCCAGGACGTGCGCACCGCCCTGAATCACGCACGCCGGGAGGGGATCACCGCCCAATGGACCAGCTGGCCCACGGCGCCCGCCGGCCTGCGCGACCAGATCCGCGCCATCTCCCAGGAGTGGGCAGCGGACAAGCCCCTGCCGGAGATGGGCTTCACCCTCGGCGGCCTGCCCGAACTCGACGACGCCGACACCCGCCTGCTGCTGGCCGTCGACGCCGAGGGCACCGTCCACGCCGTCACCTCCTGGCTGCCCGTGTACCGCGACGGCGAGGTCGTCGGCCTCACCCTGGACGTCATGCGTCGGCGGCGCGGCGGGTGGCGGCCGGCCATCGAATACCTGATCGCCCGCGCGGTCCAGGACGCGCAGGCCGAGGGGCTGGAGCTGCTGTCCCTGTCCGGCGCCCCGCTGGCCCGCTCCGCCGATGCCGCCTGCCCGGGCGTGACCGCGGCTCGCCTGGACCCGGTACTGGACCGGCTGGCCCGCCTGCTGGAGCCGGCTTACGGATTCGCCTCCCTGCACGCCTTCAAGCAGAAGTTCCAGCCGCGAGCGGTGCCCATGTACCTGGCGGTGCCGGAGGCCATCGACCTGCCGGCGGTGGGGCTGGCGATCGCACACGCCTACGTGCCCGGCCTCACACCCGCGCAGGCGGCCCGCTTCGCCCGGGTGCTGGTGCATCATGACTGACGGAGTGGTGCAGCTACTGCGGCAGGTGCGGCTGCTGCACCCGTGGATGGGGGCGGCCTGCCTGGCGGTCGTGGCAGCGGTGGCGGCCGCGGTGTGGGTCACTCGCACCCGGCACCTGCCGTGGCGCCGGCAGCTCGCCGCGCCACTGGCTGGGGCGGGGACCGGAGCGGCCTGCTGGCTGGTGGTCGACTGCCTGTGGCGGCCCTTCGCCGACGGCGTGGGCGGCACCGTGTGGCTGTGGGTGGCGTTGACGGCGACCGTCGTCGTCCAGGTCCTACTCGGCGGGGACGCGGCCGCCGACCGGACCCGAGTGCGCGAGCACAAGCGGCGGATGGTGCGCGCCGCCGGGTCGGGCGTGTCCATCACCGCCACCGTGGCAGCCGCCTGCCTGGCCGTCAACGCGTTCTTCGCCGCCTACCCGTCGGCCGCCGCGGTGCTCGGCATGGGGGTGGCGACGACGCCGTTGGCGTCCCTGCCGGCAGCGGCCGCCCTGCCGCGTCACCCCGAGCGCGGGCAAGGCGCGCTTGAAGACACGTGGCAGGCGCCCGCCGCCATGCCGCAGACCGGGGCCGTCGTCACCGCCACCATTCCGGCCGGCGACCAGTCCGGCACCGACGGCTTCACACCCCGCGACGCCTACATCTACCTGCCGCCGGCCTACCTGACGCCGCAGCGCCCGGCACTGCCGGTGCTGGTGCTGCTGACCGGCCAGCCGGGCAGCCCCTCGGACTGGTTCGAGCTTGGCGGGTTGAAGGACTCGCTGGACGCCTACGCCGCCGCGCACGCCGGCCTGGCGCCGGTGGTGGTGGTTGCGGATCTGCTGGGCAGCCCCTACCGCAATCCGCTGTGCGCAGACACGGTGCGCGGCGGAAAGGTGGCCACCTACCTGGAGCGGGACGTGCCCGCGTGGATTCGCGCTCACCTGCAGGTGGACGACGACGCCGCGCACTGGGCGATCGGAGGGCTGTCCAACGGCGGCACCTGCGCACTGCAGGCGGTGACCCGCTCCCCGCAGGTCTACCCCACCTTCCTGGCGATGAGCGCCGAGGAGCACCCCACCCTGGGGTCGGAGCAGCGCACCATCGACGTCGGCTTCGACGGGGACCGGGCCGCCTACGAGGCGAACGACCCCCTGTCCCTGCTGGCGGCCGCGCCGGCCGGAAGCTACGCGGGCGTGGCCGGGGTGTTGTCGGTGGGCACCGGGGACGACCGCTACGCGCAGGTGGTGCCGACCGTCGCTGACGCGGCCATGCGGGCGGGCATGTCCGTGACGGAGCGGGAGTATCCCGGCGGGCACACGTGGGCGGTGTGGTCGGCGGCGCTGCGCGATCAGCTCGACTGGCTGGGGCAGCGCCTCGCGCTCACGGCCTGAGCCTGGGGCACGCCTTTCCCCTCTGATACGAGCTTTTGCACCCTGGTGTGCGGCTATTTGCCATACACCAGGGTGCAAAAGCTCGCAGTAGGCGACCGGGCGACCCCTGAGGCGACCCGGGCGGCCTCTGAGGCGACCGGGGCGGCCTCCGCCGCCCGCCGTTCCGGTTTCCGCCTTCAGGCCAGTAGTTCGCGCAGGCTCGGACCGCCGACGCCGACGCGCCACACGCGCCAGCCGTCGATGTCCTGGGTGTGCTGGGCGGCGTTGGCGGCCGCGGACGGGTCCCGGTAGGCGGTGCCGTCGGCCAGGGTGATGGTGCCGTCGGCGGCCAGAGTCGCCCGGTGATCGATGCCGCGGCGCCGGCGCAGCCACACCAGGGTCGCCGGGGTCTCGAGCGCCTGGGCGATGGTCGCCAGGGCCTGCTCCGAGGCCGCACCGGAGGGGACCGTGGGTTCGGCGCCGAGTGCCGCCGCATCCAGGCGGTGTCCACTGGCGGAGACGGGGACCGGGGCCACGGCATCGGGCTGGGGGCTGGGCGGCTCGGCAACCACCGGCGTGGGCACGGTGGCGGTGGAAGGCTCGGGGTCGGCGTCCGAGGCCACCGTCTGCACGGCCGGGTCGGCGGCCTGGTCCAGGTCCAGCGCCTGGCTGGCGACGTCGGTGTGCAGCAGCTCCACGGATACCAGGGCACGTCCGTCCTCGGTGGAGCGCACCCGCAGTTCATGCAACTCCACGCCGGATTCGGCGATCATGCCGAAGGAGGTGCGCACGTCGTCGGCGATGGTGGTGGCCACGATGGTCAGACGCGGCCCGGGCTCGACGCCGGCGGGCATGGCGCCGCGGAATCCGGACCAGTCCCGCTCGAAGGCGGGCAGGCCCCCGGGGTAACGGGAGGCGAGCTGGTCGCGTCCGGTACGGGCGGCGTTGGTGGCGCGGGCCATGGCCAGCAGCAGTGCGGTGGAGTCGAGCACGTCAATGACCTCAATGGTGATGACCTGGCCGGCGGCGTCGAGCGCGGTCAGGGCGTCGCCCCCGACTACCTGGTCCCAGCCGACGGCCAGCAGCGGGCGGTGCAGGACCTCGGCGATCTGGCGGCGCACCGCGGCCAGGACGGCGGTGCGATCCGCATCGGTGGCAGGGCGGCCGAGAACCGCGGGCTCGAGCCGGTCATCCTTGAGGTCAAAGAGCGCCATCTTGCTGTGCCTTCCTGTCCGGCGCTCACCGCCCCGACGGGTCGCGCACTGTGCTGGGCCATCTTCTCACGCGCGGCCCCGAATACCGCCCCCGTGTGGGCGCCTGCACACGCCAACCGGAAGTCAGCGTGCGCGCATTGTCACCAACCGGGACAAACGACCGACTCATCGCCCCGGGTCGTTTTTGAGAACCGCATGATTCCAACGGTCACTAACTCGCGCTTAAGCGCTGCGGGCGCGTTTGTCCCCGTTCATGACAGTTCAGGACATTCCGGCGCCTGGGATCCAACCGCCTAGTGACGCCGACGCCAGAGGCTCGCGGGCAGTGCGCGGGCACGCAGCCGCCGGACCGACGACGTTGTCCGGGCCAACCCCGCGGTCCCGGTGCGCACCAGCCGGACCAGGCGCCGGTCGCCGGACTCGGTATCCCCGTTGCTGCGCTCCCGGCCGCCGAAGGCCTCGGCCACGGCCGCCTCGGCAAGCTCCGCCAGGGCACGACGCGCGGCCGCATCCAGGGCGGGGATGGCGGCGAGGTACTCGGCGAGGGCCTCATGTGTGCGCGCCCGCGGCCCGGCCCGCCCCGTCAGGGCATCGCCGTCACTGCGCGCGGCGCGCCCGGTCGCATCCCACAGGCCCAGGTCGGTGGCGGCGTCCTCCACTTCTTCCCAGGCCGCGGTCGCGGGCCGGTCACCCGCACGAATGCGCGCCAGCCGCCGCCGGCGCCGCCGGGCACGCACCAGGCCGGGCGCGGCCAGCAACAGCGTCACCCCAGCCACTCCAAGTAGCCATGACCGGCGTCGTCCCGGGCCGCCCTCGAACGCCGCCCCGCCGGTGGCGGGTGCTGCCGCCTCGGTGGAGGCGCCGGCGGACGGCGTCGCAGGTGCGGTCTGCGTCGAGGCGGTCGCCGTCGCAGAGGTGGCGGCGGTGGGCTCGGTCTGGGCCGCGGTGCCGGTGTCCGCGCGGGCCCCGGCGCCACCCGGTGTCGGCTCGAAGGCCACCCAGCCGACGTCGTCGAACCAGACCTCGGGCCAGGCGTGCAGATCCCGGCCGGACACGGCGGTGGTCGCCTCTCCGGCGCGAGAGGCGTAGCCGATGGCGATGCGAGTGGGCAGGCCGAGGCTGCGGGCCATCAGGGTGAAGGCGGCGGCGTAGTGGATGCAGTAGCCGCGCCGCTCGGTCAGGAAGCCGGTGACCGTCTCCACCGGCGCCACCTCCGCGTCGGCGTCAAAGCCACCGGGGGCCGACTCGTCGTAGACGAAGGCACCGGTGTGGAACCAGGCGGCCAAGGCGGCGGCGCGGGCGGCCGGATCCGCGCCGGTGCCGCCGAGCCCGGCGGCGTCAGCCACTTCCTGGGCGGTGACGGCGATCTGGTCGGCGCCCTCGGGCAGGGCCGTGTAGGCGGCCAGAGCCTCGGAGGCCGGGGCGGCGGCCGCGTAGGGCGGGGGTACCTGCGGGGTGCCGTCCGTGCCGGCGACCGCGTTCCACCCCAGTGCCGTGTAGCTGCTGCCGCTCGCGGCATCGGCACCCCGGGCGAGGACGGTGGAGGTGCCGGGCACCCACGCCCAGCCCCGCGGGTTCAGGGCCGTCGCGTCGGAGGAGTCTTGCGGGGGCGCGATCAATACCGTCGACTGTGGCAGTGGCAGGCGCGGGGAGGACAGGTTCAGGACGCGGAGGTGAATCCGTTGCAGGTCGGCGGCGCCGGAACGCACGTCGGTGCCGCTGAGCCCGGCGGCGGCGACGGCACCGCCTGCGGTCAGGGCGCCGGAACCGATGCGCCCGACCAGGCCGTCGGCGCGCGTGGGGCCGGGATCGTCCAGCGGCTCCCACTCCCGGCCGTCCAGGTCGCGGATGACGGCGAGGGTGAAGCGCAGGCCGGTTCCCGGGGCCACGCCCTCGGCGCTGTATTCGAAGGCGGTGGCGGCCGACCCGCGCACGAGGTCCTCCCCCAGGCTGAGCGTCGTGTCCGGCACGGATACCGCCGCCGGCCCGGTGCCGGACACGTTCCAACTCCAGGTTCGTGTCGGCACGGCCGGGGCCCGGGACAGCGCGCCCGCGGCCAGAGCCGTCGCCAGTACCGTCACCGCCGCGGTGCCGGCCAGCCGCCCGGCCGCACGTGTCAGGGCGGCGGCATTGCGGGGCGGTTGGAAACCGCCGTGACGGCGTCCTGGTCCCCAGCCCGGTCCGCCGCTGGGCGCCGAGGTGACAACCAGCAGTACCACGCCGACGGCGGCGGCCAAAAGCACGGCGCGGTCCGGGTACCGCCCCAGGACGACGCCGGGGGCCAGCAGGGCGGCGGTTGGCGCCAGCCCGGTGGCACCGCAGCGGTCGCCGCCGCCCGCACTCATGAGCGCACACGCCCAGGCCAGCAGCAGGGTGAACAGGCAGAGGGCGAAACCGAGCGCCCCGCCGGTAGCCAGGGGGGCGAGGCCGTTGCGCAGGATCGTTCCGACGGCGTGCAGCTGCGCCACGGGGTCGGCGAGCCAAGCCCGCGCCCGCACCATGTCCGGCCAGCACCACCACAATGCCCCGGTGCCGGCGACCAGGCCCAGACCACAGGCAAGGCCGCTCCGGTGGGGCCAGACGGTACGCGTCAGTGCGGGGAGCAGCAGGGTGGCTGCGGCGATCGTCAGGCTACGGGCCGCCCAGGGTTCGGGGGCCAGCAGGGGTGCCAGCGCGGTGGTGGCCAGGTGCCACAGGCCGACGACGATGAGCGCGGCAGCCAGGGGCTGCCAGCGGGAGGTGCGGGTGGGCGGCCGGGTGGACGGTGCCGGCCGCGCGGCCGTCGCCGGCTGTGGGCGGGCCGGCGCGGTGGGTGACGCCGACTCGGCCGGGATGGCAGCGAAGTCCGGTTCCGACTCCACCGCCAGCACCACGCCTCCGCGTGCCGGCTGAGGTGGTGGGTCGGCGGCGACGCCGGTGATGACCACGTCGGCATCGTGAGCCGGGATCCGGGCGGCAGTGCCGGGCTCGACCTCCACGACGGCCAGATGCCGCAGCAGGGCGACGGCGCCGCCCGGGGCGGCGTGGTGGATATCTGCGCCGAGTCGCAGTTCGACGTCGTGCCCGGCGCGCGCCCACGCCTCAAGCAGTCCGGCGGCCCGGCTCACCGCGGTCTCGAAACCGGCCGTGGCGCCCGGGGCCTCCGTGGCGCCCGGGGCAGCCGCCGAGGTCGCGGGGCCGGGCACGAGCGTGCCCGGTGCCTCCGGGGCGTCCGGGGCCGCCGCGGAGTGCGCCGTATCCGGGGCGGGCGCGTAGGCGTCGGCGCGCAGGTCCAGGCGCAGCCGGCGCGGCCGCCGACCCTCGCGCACCCGCTCGACCACGAGCAGCCGGTCCACGCGCGCGGACTGCCGCCAGTGGACGGCGCCGAGCGAGTCGCCGGGACGGTAGTCGCGCAAATTGCCGGGATCGGATCCCCCGGCACGGCCGCGAGCGCGCCAGGCCGAGGCGGTAGACGCGGTGGCGGCGTTCGGGTCGGCGGCGGCGACGGCCTCCGGCGGCGGCACGAGTGGTCGGGGCAGGACCAACAGGTCACCGTCGAGACCGAGCGGGATGCGGGCGCGTACCAGGCCGAGCGGGTCATGGCAGGTCAGGCCCTCCACGCCGACCGCGAGCCGGCCGCGTCGGCTCGGGCTGTGGGCGATCGCGCAGCCGCCCGCGACCACCGGGATCAGGAAACGGTCGCCGTCGACGCGCCAGGCCGCCCATAGGGGCATCCACCGAGGTAGACGCGTGTCCACGGCCAACCGCCACACGGCCCTCTCGCCGGCGTGGACGTCGCCGGGGCCGGTCAGGCGCGGACGTGGGCCGGCGGCGAGCGCGAGTAACCAGCCGGCAAGCAGGCCGGCGACCGCCAGTGCGGCCAGCACGATGCCCAGGTTCCGTGCGAGTGTCAGGCCGGCCCAGGCGCCGCCCACCGTCAAGGCCAGCGCGAGCAGGATGACCTGCCAGCCCGCCGCCGTCGGCGCCGCCCAGGGGATGCGGCGATGAGGCCGGCTGTTCCGGGCTCCCAGGTCGGTAGGGTGCCGGGGATGCGGGCGTTCGGGACCCGCTGGACGGCCCGGACGCTGGGATTTCACCGGCATCGGCTCAGGTCTCCGCCGGCACAGGGGTGTGGGCGACGATGCGCTCCAGGGCCGCGTCGGCGGCCGCGAGGGCGTCGGCGGCCTGGGCGTAGTGGCCGACGGGGACCAGCCGGTGGGCGAGCACGTCACCGCTGGCACGCGCGACGTCGTCGGGGGACACGAAGCCGCGGCCCGCCATGGCTGCGCGGGCGCGGGCGACGGCCGCCAGATGGAGGCCGGCGCGCGGGCTGGCGCCCAGGGCGAGGGCCGCGTCGCTGCGGGTGGCGGATACCAGGGCGACGATGTAGCGGGCGACGGCGGGGGCCAGATACAGGCCGGCGACGGCGGCGCGGGCCGCGCGGGCGTCGTGCTCGGAGGCGATGGGAGTGAGGGCGGTCAGGGGGTCGGCTGCGCCGCGGGCGAGCAGCATGGCCGCCTCGGCGTCGGGGGCGGGATAGCCCATGGTCAGGCGGGTCATGAAGCGGTCGCGCTGGGCCTCGGGCAACGCGAAGGTGCCCTCCATGTCCAGTGGATTCTGGGTGGCGATGACGATGAACGGGTCGGGCAGGGGCAGGGAGCGGCCCTCAACGCTGACCTGCCCCTCCCCCATGGCCTCCAGTAGGGCCGACTGAGTGCGGGGCGTGGCCCGGTTGATCTCGTCGGCGACCACGACGCCGGCGAACACCGGGCCGGGGTGAAAGCGGAACTCGCGGGTGGACTGGTCGTAGACGCTCACACCGGTGACATCGGCGGGCAGGAGGTCGGCGGTGAACTGGATGCGGGCCGAGCTCAGGTCCAGGCAGCGCGCGAGCGCGAGTGCGAGGGTGGTTTTGGCGACGCCGGGAACGTCTTCGATCAGGAGGTGGCCGCCGGCCAGGAAGGTGGCCAGGAGGGTGTCGATCGCCTCGGTCTTGCCGACGACTACGCGCTGCATTCGCTCCCGCAGGGCGTCGGCGAGTTCGCGCAGGGCGGCGGGGGCCATCGGTGTGTGCGAGTCGGCGGCGCCGCGGCTATTAGCGCTGGTCATGCGCCGATTCTGGCAGAGGTCTCCAGGTGGTGACAGGGGGTGGCAGGCCCTGGCAGCGCGAGTCCGGGCGCTTCCCGCAAGGCGCGAGTTCGTGTCGCCTAAGTATTGACCTGCGTCCGAATATCGAGCATCCTGAGACCACCGTCACAACGCGGCTCGCATTGTGTGGATGCACGCACAGCGGTCCGCAGAAGGAGCGTGAGTCCTGTGTCCCCGACTGTCCCGGTGGCCCTCGCGGTGGGTCGGATCCTGATCGGCCTGCTGCTCACGGTCAGCGCCTACGCGAAGCTCGCCACCCCGCGAGAGCTGCAGGTCGCCGACGTCGCCGGTTACCGTCTACTCCCCGGACGAGGCCCGCGGGCCGTGGCGATAGCCCTGCCCGCGGTCGAACTGTTCTTGGCTGGCTGCCTGGTGCTGGGCGGGCGCCTGCCCATCACCGAAACGATCACCGCCGTCCTGCTGCTGGCGCTGGCCGGCGCCTCGGTCAGCGTGCTCGCGCGCGGCATCAAGGCCGACTGCGGCTACTTCGGCTCGCGGCTGCGGTGGCGGGTGGGACCCGGCGTCGTCGCAGCGAATGTGGCGCTGGCCGCGGTGCTCGTGGCCGACCTGCTTGTCACCCCGCAGCGCCTGGTGCTGGCCAGCCCCGGCAGCAACATGGTGGTCATCGTGCTGGGTATCGCCATGTTCTTCAATCTGCTGACGAACTGGGACAAGTTCCGTCAGCCGCAGCCGGCCTGAGGACCACCCGCCGGGTCGCGCTCTGTGCTGGGCGGCCGATGGCGCAGTGGTCGTACAGCGCCGCGTTCATGCTCCGCCCGCATCGTGGCCCACTTCAAACGCATCTACTGCCGGCACGCCATCACGGATGGTCACTCCGGAAAGATCGGGATCGAGTAGCCAGCTGGCGAACTGAGGTATGTTGCCCGAGTTGAACAACAGCACCGCGACGTCTAGCTTGGGGAGCCCGGTGGAGTCCTGTTTCATCCATGCGTAGGTGTAGCGCCTGCCATCGGGGTTCTCGTAGGCTCCGGCCGGAAGCAGTCCTCGTTCATCGAGCTTGGAGTACGCCTCCACCAGGAAGTGCCGCCTCACAGCCTCTGATATTCCGAACTCCTGCACGTCACTTCGGTCAGGTGCGCCAACAATGGGATTCTGCAGCGCGGCCACTGTGTAGGACTGCGCGCTCTGCCGCGCCATACCGCCCCAAGCAGGCCCGGCGGCGCCGGCAACAGTATCGGCGGTGGAGTACACCCCGTCGTCGAAGGCATTGAGCAACATCTGGTTTGTCGCATCCAGCTGCTCTCCCTCGTCACCGCGGCCCTTTTCCGCGGCGCCCTGGATGTATCCGAGCAGACGACCATCGGGGTAAAGTTTCTGAACGATCAGGGAGCTCGCTTTCTTCAGATTCGATTTTTCAGAGTCTTCCGAGCCATCAGAGTCGGCAGGCAGCATTTCCAGCGCATCGTCGAGGCGCAGCGAGGTGTATCGCCCCGCCGCGGCGGAGACGGTCTGTAGCGCGATGTCGTCTTTGAGCGTCTCCTGCAGCAAGGACCGAACCTCGTATCTGTGGCCTTCCTCCCAGCCCGCAGGCATGGACGCGTTGAAACCGGATGCCTCCGCAGATCGTTGCGCCCCGTTGGCGGCCTCGTCGATCTCTTGCATGGAGTTGGCCAGCACGGCGGCCGCATTCTGGCGCGAAGCGTCCGACCACAGGCTGCCCTTATGCCCCGCCATGTCGACCACCGCCTGCTCCGTGATCCACGCAGCACGCTCATCCTTCGTCCCCGTCGTCAGCCGCCGATGCTCCGAAGCACCGGCCACGGCCGCCGTTAGCGCCTCAAAACCGCTTGAGTCCCACTCACGCCCCTTAAGCCACTCCCAAGTAGTACCATCAACCACCACAGTCTGCTCGATTGCACGATCATCAACCGGCGACGCCAAGAACTCCAAAGCCGCATCAGGCTGCCGCCCCATCGCAGTCAGAATCCCAGTCATCGGATCCCAATCACCCACAGTTCCCTCTGGTGGTGACGCTTTCATCCGCTGCAACTGCCACTCAGGCAGGTCATCGCCGGCCCGCTCATGCGCCCTTACCGCAGACCCCAGGTCCTGGAGGAAGTAGTCATTGAACACCCCGCCGGCGGTCGCCGGCGCCCCGGTCAGTATGTTCGTCGCCGAGCGGTTGGCTCCCTTCAGCAGCAGGTTGAAGCCGAGCGGCATGTAGTAGGGCTGATCCTCGTCGGTGACCAGCCCGCTCAGTTTCTCGGCGTAGTCCGAGCGGTGATGAGGAGTCCAGGCCGACGAGCTCGTGGCGGTGCCGAAGCAGATCGACAGCGTCGCCTGAGCGGACAACCACGCGTAGTCGGTCTGCTGCCAACGGGTCGCGTATTCGGCGTCGGGGTCATTCGGATCGTAAGTGGGCAGGTTTTCAGCCTGCTGCTGCCGCTGCTGGTTGATCGTATAGGCCAGTTCCGCCATGCCCTCGGGACCCATGGCGTCGGCGAAGGCCGCAGCGTAGACCTCATCATTCTGATGGTCTGCCACCGAGCCATGTATCAGTTCCAGCAGTTCATCGGGCTTGGCGTTCTTCGCATCCTCCGCATCGCTTCGAGCCCGGTCCGATGAATCCGCACTCGCCGCGACCGCTGCGGTTTGCTCAGCGGTGGCGAATGCAGTCGGTTCAGCGCTGGGATCAGCATCGGTCGGGTCGTTCCAGTTAGGTCCGGGGTCATCGGCGCGTGAGGCCACTCCATCCAAGACCTGCGGCGCGTAGTTGATCACCAGCTCCTCCAACGCCGCCACCGTCGACTCGTCAGCGTCCTCGGCGACCACGGTGTACATCGTGAACCCGGCGCGGCCCTCCAGCCAATAAGCATAAGCATCCGGATGCTTTGGGTGCGGCCCAAGATAGGAGAAGACGCGCGCATCCGTGCCCGGAATCTCACGCCCCTCACCCCCAGAAATAGACTCCAACGTCGTAAACGCGTTGTCACCATCCTGCCCAAACGATACCCACGAGTCGCTAGTGCCGTG
Source organism: Actinomyces sp. Z5 (assembly GCF_003287795.1). NCBI lineage: Bacteria > Bacillati > Actinomycetota > Actinomycetes > Actinomycetales > Actinomycetaceae > Actinomyces > Actinomyces sp. Z5. The sequence goes on along the minus strand of NZ_QMIN01000077.1, from coordinate 44,473 downwards.
CACCGCCAACACAGCCCGCTCACCCTCAATACTACAATAGAACACCCCACTAACCCCCTCTTCAACCTCGGTCACACGACCCACAATAGGAGTCACATCCTCCTCCGCAATCAATCCACAATAAGGGCCCGCAACCGAGTCGCCGGCACAGCCACTCGTGCAACCCACCGATGCCACCATAAACAACACCATCACAACCGCACGGAGCGAGGGCACACGACTGAACTGGAACGGCAGCATTGTCACTGACCTGGCGATCCGGTGGACGTGGAGTCAGCATCGCTGGACGGGTCTGCGGCCTGGGAAGCAGACGACTCGGCACCAGGCGCACCAGTCGCCGGATCATTCCAGTTAGGGCCTGGGTCCTCCGAACGCGAAGCCACGCCATCCAAGACCTGTGGTGCGTACTTGATCACCAACTCCTCCAACGCCGCAACCGTCGACTCATCAGCATCCTCGGCAACCACCGTGTACATGGCAAACCCGGCACGCCCCTCCAACCAATAAGCATAAGCATCCGGATGCTTTGGGGTCGGCCCAAGGTAGGAGAAGACATGCGCATCCGCACCCGGAACTTCACGCCCCTCATCTCCAGTAATCGCCTCCAACGTCGTAAATGCGTTATTGCCGTCACGCCCATACGAAACCCATGAATCGTCCGTACCGCTCGCAACCAGTACAGCCCGCTCACCCCGAACTCTACAATAGAGCAGTCCCCCATCCCCCTCCTCAACCTCCGTCACACGACCCACAATAGGACTCACATCCTCCTCGGCAATCAACCCACAATACGGGCCCGCGACCGAATCCGCAGCACAGCTACTGACGCACGCCCCTGCCGCGATAAGCATAAATGCCAGCACCATACGCGCGGACCTATGCGATCCACCACGGAGAGACGCCACAGTCATTTGTTACCCCTATCCACGCCAGCCTCGAACCCTTCTTTAGACTCTCGAGCATCACGCGCAACCTTGGAGACATCCGGATCATTGTTGATCCAGCCGGTGAACTCTCTCATGTTGTCAGGGCTTGAATATACAGTGTCTGCGTCAATATGTAGTTTTCCCTCACGGTCCGGCTTCATCCACTCCTTGTCCGTATACGGCGCGCCGTCTTCACCCTGATACGCACCGGACGGCAAGAACCCCCGTTGATCTAGCTTGACATACGTCTCTACCATAAGACGCTGTTCAGCCTCTTCCTGCATGTCGATCGCCTCGTTCTGAGCCTGCTGCGCATTTGACGGTAGAGCATCGCCAGCCGCATCGAGCGCGTAAGACTCCGCGATACTCAGTGCCTTCCCGGCCACAGCGGACTGCGGTCCCGGGATGAAGCTCAGCCCTTTACCAAAGGCGTTAAGGATCATTTGGTTTGTCGCATCCTTCTCGGCAGCAGCGTCGCCGCGCCCCTTCTCTGCGGCACCCAGTATATATCCAAGCAACTGACCATCGATTCGCCTCGTTTGAGCAACCGCATCGTAGGCCTCCTCGTATCCGGCATCCGCGGCGAGTTCGTCCAATGAGCTATCCATTCGCGAAGACGTGTACCTGCCTGCCGCGTCGGATACGGTCTGCAGCGCGACATCATCCTTTAGTGTCTCCTGCAGCAGCTTCTTCACCTCGTCCGGATGGTACCCCTCCCAACCGGCGGGCAAGCTGCCGTTGAATGCCGAGTCATTTCTCGAATTCTCAGTTTCATTGGCGGCCTCGTCTATCTCCTGCATGGAGTTGGCCAGCACCACGGCCGCGTTCTGCCTCGAAGTGTCCGTCCACAGGCCACTGTCACGCCCGGCCATGTCGACCACCGCCTGCTCCGCGATCCACGCAGCACGCTCATCCTCCGTCCCCGTCGTCAACTGCCGATGCTCCGAAGCACCCGCAAACGCAGCGCTCAGTGCCTCAAAACTGGTCGAGTCCCAATCGCGATCCTTAAGCCACTCCCAAGTAGTCCCGTCAACCTCCACGGTCTGCTCGGTGGCGCGATCATCAACCGGCGGCGCCAGGAAGTCCAAAGCCGCATCGGGTTGCCGCCCCATCGCACTCAGAATCCCGGCCATGGGATCCCAATCACCCACAGAGCCTTCCGGGGGCGACGCTTTCATCCGTTGCGACTGCCACGCCGGGTTCCCTTCGCAAGTCTTCTCATGCGCCTCCACCGCATGCCCGAGGTCCTGCAGGAAGTACTTGTTGAACACCCCACCGGCCTGCACGGCCTCGCCATCGAGCTCGACCGTGTTCGCTGCGGTTCGGTTCGCTCCTTCCAGCAGCAGGTTGAAGCCGAGAGGCATGTAGTAGGGCTGATCTTCGTCCGTGACAAGTGCTGCCAGTCCCTCCGCATACTCCGAACGGTGCTGCGGAGTCCAGGCCGACGAGCTCGTGGCGGTGCCGAAGCAGATCGACAGCGTCGCCTGAGCGGACAACCACGCATCGTTGGTCCGTTCCCAGCGTGTGCCTTTGTCACTGTCGGGGTCGTTCGGATCATAGTCGGGAAGATTTTCAAGCTGATACTGCCGATCCTTATCAATCATGTACGCCAGATTGGCCATGTCCTCGGGCCCCATGGCGTCGGCGAAGGCGGCGGCATATACCTCGTCGTTCTGATGATCTGCCACAGACCCATTCATCAGGTCCAGCAGCTCATCGGGATCGGCGTTCTTCGCCTTCTCCGCGTCGATCTCCGCCTGGACCACTGAGCTGAGATCCTTCGACGAATTGATCGCCACTGTGTCCGGCAGATTATATGTGATGACGCCGTCCGCATTCATGCTCGCAATTCCGGACTCATTCAGTCGCACGATCTCATCCTTACAGGACTCAATCTCGTCTGCCCTGAGGTTCAGGTTTTCAATAGCAGTCGACGCGTCCGAACTGAAGTTGCTGTCGGAGAGGGAGACTTCAGCACTGTTTAACTGGAAATTGATGGAAGTCCTGGCACCCTCGGCGTCGGTGGCAACCTCACGGATTTGAGCGATAGCTGTTTCTAATTTCTCGGCGTTGAGGGATACCTTCGTCATTACTGTTGTTCTCCCGACTCGGTAGCATTAGGATGGGATTGCGAGCATTCCTCGCGGAACTCAGTCACTCTCCTCACCGCTTTCCGCGTTCGCTATCGCTGTCGCGAGATCGTCGCTGAGGCCGGCGAATACCGCAATCAAGGCATCAATTTCGCCCTTAGTGTATTCAGACTCTTCATCCGCCAACGGCCCCTCCCAGGTATCGGAGGCATTTACCCAGCCGTACAGCCCCTCCACAATGGTGCACGCGTAAGGGTTCACCAGGCCTATTTCACGGTTCTTACGATCGACATATTCCTTCAACTCGGCGAGTCGTTCCTTCTCAGACATCTCTTCCTCCAGGGTTCCGCACCGACTCGTGCCCGGCATTGCAACACTGTCACTATACCGCAACGAACAGGCGACAGCACCTCCGGGCATAAGCCCTCTGGCTCGCGCGGCACTCGGCCACCTGTACGCAGCGTGTCAGGATCCCGCCCAGTCGGCCCCTCACCTGCGACGACCGAATGCCCCCTACTACGAGCTTTTGCACCCTGGTGTGCGGTCATTTGCCGTACACCAGGGTGCAAAAGCTCGGATCAGGAGACAAGGGCTCGCAGCAGACGACGGCCAGTGGGGCGCCCGCCAGGCTCGCCGCCCGACTGGCGCGCCGGCCGGTTACCTTGGCGCCCCGCCGGGCCACCGGCCGGCCCCAACGGGTTACCGGCCAGGTTGACGCTCCGCCAGGACACTGGCCAGAGCCCGCCGTCAGCGCGTTAAGTCGGCATCACGCCGGCCTCGATGGCACGCCGGCGCATGCCGTCGACGTCACTCGGTCGGTGCCAGCACCGCGGCCCGTCCGGCCTCCAGACGCGCCACCGGCACGCGGAACGGGGAGCAGGACACGTAGTCCAGGCCGACCCGGTGGAAGAAGGCGATCGAGTCGGGGTCACCACCGTGCTCGCCGCACACGCCCATCTTCATGCCGGACTTGGTGGACCGGCCGCCGTCGACGCCCAGCCGCACCATGCCGCCCACGCCGTCGACATCAATGGACTCGAACGGGGAAGTGCCGAAGATGCCCGCCTCGATGTAGCGGCCCACGAAGGAGGACTCCACGTCGTCGCGGGAGAAGCCCCAGGTGGTCTGGGTCAGGTCGTTGGTGCCGAAGGAGAAGAAGTCCGCCTCCTCGGCGATGTGCGCGGCGGTGACGGCCGCGCGCGGCAGCTCGATCATGCAACCGATCGGGAAGTTCAGCTCGTAGCCGGACTCCGCGGACACCTCCGCCAGCACCGACTCCGCGCGCTCCCGCGCCAGTTGCAGCTCCCGCACCGAGCCGATCAGCGGGATCATCACCTCCGGACGGGGATCGCCACCGGCCCGCAGGCGTTCGACGGCGGCCTCGGCGATGGCGCGCACCTGCAGCTCGATAAGGCCGGGCATGGTCAGCAGCAGCCGCACGCCGCGCAGGCCGAGCATCGGGTTGGCCTCGTGGTTGCGGCGCACCACGTTCAGCAGCTCCTCGTCGGCCGGGTCCAGGGTGCCGCGCTCACGGTCAACCGCTACCTTGACGCTCAGCTGAGTCAGGTCGGGCAGGAACTCGTGCAGCGGCGGGTCGATCAGGCGCACCGTCATCGGCTTGCCGTCCATCGTCTCCAACATCTGCACGAAGTCGGCCTTCTGCAGCGGCAGCAGCGCCGCGAGGGCGGCCTCCCGCTCTGCGTCGTCGGCGGCGAGGATGAGGTTCTGCACCAGCTGCTTGCGCTCGCCGAGGAACATGTGCTCGGTGCGGCACAGTCCCACGCCCTGGGCGCCACGGTGGATGGCGTGGCGGGCGTCGTCGGGAGTGTCGGCGTTGGCGCGCACCTGCAGGCGACGCACCTGGTCGGCTCGCCGCATGATGCGGTCCACGCTGGTGATCAGCTCGCGGGTGTCGACGTCGCCGGCGGTGTCGAGTGCTGCCTCCAGGCCGCGGCGCAGGTAGGTCATGACCGGCGAGTCGACGACGGCGACCTCGCCCAGGAACACCTCGCCGGTGGCACCGTCGATGGCGATGACGTCGTCGCTGGTCAGCGGGGCCTCCCGCCCGGCCACGCGCACGGTGCGGGACTCGGCGTCGACGTCGAGGGCCTCCGCGCCGCACACACAGGTCTTGCCCATGCCGCGGGCGACCACGGCCGCATGCGAGGTCTTCCCGCCGCGGGCGGTGAGCACGCCGACAGCGGCGACCATGCCGGGCAGGTCGTCGGGGTTGGTCTCGCGGCGCACCAGGATGACGGACTCGCCGGCCTCGGCGCGGGCGACGGCCTCGGCGTTGTCGAAGGCGATGTGTCCGACGGCGGCGCCCGGGGAGGCGGGCATGGCGCGGGTGAGCAGGTCGTGGCCGGTGACGTCGCCGAACTGCGGGAACATCAGCTGGTTGAGCTGGTCGCCGGTGACGCGGGTGAGCGCCTCGTCCATGGTGATGAGCTTCTCGTCCACCAGCTGCGTGGCGACACGGAAGGCGGCCGCGGCGGTGCGCTTGCCCACGCGGGTCTGCAGCAGCCAGAGCTTGCCGCGCTCGATGGTGAACTCGATGTCGCACAGGTCGCGGTAGTGGGTCTCCAGGCGGCGCATGGCGGCGCGCAACTCGTCGTAGCTGGTCTTGTCCAGGCGCTCCAGGTCGGCCAGGGACAGGGTGTTGCGGATGCCGGCGACGACGTCCTCGCCCTGGGCGTTGACCAGGTAGTCGCCGTACACGCCGGAGCGGCCGGTGGAGGGGTCGCGGGTGAAGCACACGCCGGTGCCGGAGGTCTCCCCCATGTTGCCGAACACCATGGTGCACACGTTGACGGCGGTACCCAGGTCGTGCGGGATCTTCTCGCGGCGCCGGTAGATGTGTGCGCGCTCGGTGTTCCAGGAGCGGAAGACCGCCTCCGTGGCCATGTCGAGCTGGGCACGCGGGTCCTGGGGAAAGTCGATGCCGGCGGTCTTGGCGACGATCGCCTTGTACTCCTCAACGAGCTCCTTGAGGGCCTCCACATCGAGCTCGTAGTCCAGGCTGACGCCGCGGGCGGTCTTCTTGGCGTCCAGGGCGTCGGAGAACAGGTCGCCGTCGATGTCCAGGACGGTCTTGCCAAACATCTGGATCAGGCGGCGGTAGGAGTCCCAGGCGAAGCGCTCATCCCCGGAGGCGGCGGCCAGTCCCTGGACGGAGGCGTCGTTCAGACCGATGTTCAGGACGGTTTCCATCATGCCGGGCATGGAGAACTTGGCACCGGAGCGCACGGAGACCAACAGCGGGTCCTCGGCGGCGCCCAGTTGACGGCCGAGTTCCTCCTCGACCTGCCGCAGGGCGGTGGTCACCTGGACGGCGAGTTCATCGGGGACGACGCCGTCGCGCAGGTAGGCGCGGCAGGCGTCGGTGGTGATGGTGAAGCCGGGTGGCACCGGCAGGCCGAGTCGGGTCATCTCGGCGAGGTTGGCCCCTTTACCGCCCAGGAGGTCCCGCTGATCCTTGTCGCCCTCGCTGAAGCGGTACACGTACTTGGGCATCATCGCCTCTTTCTGATTCTGGTGAAATGTGCGCCCGTGCGCGTTGACAGGAGCCACTGTAATGTGACTTCAGTCCTAATGCCACTTCCTGGCGTCGTGTCCCCTAAATGCAAATGTTTGTACGAACAAAAGCGTGCGCACTCCGGCCGCGCTGGGTAGGGTGCGACGACGGTGCAGCCCCCACGGTGGCGTCGCACAACTCCAGCCCACAGTGGGCGGGGCAGGACGGCGGCGTGGTCCCGCCATGAGGTTCGCGCGTTCGTCTGACGGCTCGTGTCATCGCCCGACGGTTCGTGCGTTTGCGTGGTTCGTTGTCGGGCCAAGTGGGGACCGGCGGTCCAACGCACGAACCGTTGACCCGAGCACGCTAACCATCACCCGGACGGCCGCCACCCGTCAGCACGCCACGTCCCGCCTGTCAACACGCCACACCCCCAAACGCGAAGCCAGGAAGGGCAGGACAACAGCTCATGGGGTCAGGGCGATGACGCCCTCATGGGGACGCAGCCGCAGACGCCGAGGCAGTGGCTCACCGTCGGGCCGCCCCCGCGGCCCCGGCCGTACCGCGCCCGGGGGCAGGGCGACCGTGCCACCCACCTCCTCATCTAGGACCGCTGCTGCAACGCCACCCTCGAAGCGGCGCCGCCACACCCGGCCCGACCTGTGCACGGGCCCGCGCGGCTGCCCGAGGTCGGCGTCCATCGCCGGGAACCAGGGCGTGCGCGAGTAGTCGTTGTGGCCGGTGGCCGTATAGGACAGCCGCGGAGCACCGGCGCCTACGATCCAGAAGAGGGCCAGCCCATACAGCCCCTGCGGCGATCCATCCCACGCCGGCCCGTGCCCGCCCGACGGCGCACGCAGCAGGGCGAGCCCCGGCCCGTCGAGCTGCTCCAACTGCGCGGCCGCCGTCGTCGCATCGAACATGGCGTCGTCGCCCCAGCCCAGCCAGCACTCCTCGAAGCCACCACCCCAGGCGGCATGCCGACGCCAGCGGCCGGGCTCGCGCCGCGCCTCGGCGATATTGGGGACCAGCAGCCGGCCGGCGTCGGCCAGGGCCCGGCCCGCAGTCTCCACCAGTTCGCCCAGCGCCGCCCGCAGGCCCGCGACCTCCGCCGGAGCGTCCGGGTCGGCGGAGGCTATGGCGGGCAGGCGCAGGCCGTAGTAGTCCTCGAAGACGTCGTTGTCCGCCATGACGCCGTCGAAGGCGGTGCCGTCCAGGGAGGCAACCACCTGCTCCGTCCAGGCGGCGCGGTAGGCGGGATCCCAGACACGAGTCTGGAAGTGCCCCGGATAGGAATCCCACTCCACCGGCTCGTCCCCGCGCCGAGCAATCCAGCCGCGGTCACGGGCCTCGGCCCAGCCGATCCCCGAGGCGCACCGCTCCGGCGGCTCAAAGACGCGCACCGAGGACAGACAGCGGTACGCCAGCACGGTCATGCCGGGGCGGGCGTCCTTGAGCCTGGCCGCCGTCTCCCGCTCCCAGGGCTGGAGGACAGCGGTCCGGTAGTGGGCGACGGCGAAGTCCACCTCTGCGGGCGCAATCGGCTCGCCGTAACGCAGCCAGGCGCCAACGCCCGGTCCAGTGCCAGTCATTTGTCGGCCGTGTGGCCCTTGAAGACGCGGCCGGCCCAGCGTCGGTGTCGCCGCGGGGCCCGGTGACGTCCCCGCCTCGGCGACAACGAATGGATTCCACGAGTCCGCTGCTCACCCACGGCACGGATGCGGTCGGTGCGGCGACGGCGAACGCCGACTCCACCCTCCAGGAACAGGTCGTGGTAGGCGGCATTGACCTTAAGCAGATTGAAGGCCGTCTCCGCCCGGGCCCGAGCGGAACGGCTCATCCGCTCGAACAGGTCGATGTCGCCCGTAACCTGCTGGATCCGGTCGGCCATGAGCGTCGGATCCCCGGGAGGGATGATGAAGCCGCTGGGATCCAGCACCGTGCCGTCCTGGGCGGTGATGGTATCCAGGACGACGGGACGCAGCGCCCCCACGTCGGTGGACACGGTGGGAATGCCCGCCCCCATGGTCTCCAGGGACACCATGGGCAGGCCTTCGTTATAGGAGGGAAGTAGGAAGAGATCCCAGTCGCTCAGATGCTCGCGCACATTGATCGTGCCGCGCACCGTGATGAAGTCTTCCAGCCCCAGTTCCGCGATTCGCGCGGCACAGCGCTCGTAGTACTCGGGAGCGTGCTCGGTGGGACCGCATACATCCAGATGGAAGCGCAGACCGCGCTCGCGCAGAATGCGCATGGATTCGATGAGGTCGAGCAGCCCCTTGATAGGTACGACCCTGGCGATGTACACCAGCCGCCACCGGTGGGAGTCCGCTCCGCCGTCGCGCAGGGAGGCGATTGCGGCCTGCCGCTCGGCGTAGGCCGCGTCGAACTCGTCGATGACGATGCCGTTGGGGATGACGCGGATCGAGCCCGAGTTGAGCCCCAGGGCCCGCGCCTCCGTAACAGCGTCCGGATACAGGTAGGTGGTGGCGTAGGCCTCCGGGTAGCACAGGCGCCCCATCTCGATCCACCAGGCCATCCACATACGCTCTCGTCCGCCGACGTCGAAGGTCCGATAGTCCTGCGAGGTGACCGGCTTGTCCATGCGCCGTCCGAGCAGGGTATTGATCGTATCGCGCACGTAGAGGTTGTGCTCGGTCAGCAGGAATGAGGCGTCGTTCTCCCGGGCGGCATTGGCCGCCATGAGAGAGGCATAGCCGGTGGTGTGAGCGTGATACACGCGCGCACGGGGCATGGTCTCACCTAAAACGGCGTACGCCAGGGAGAAGAATTCGCGCAGGCACCAAAACAGCTCGCTCAGCGACATTCCCAGCGTGGGCATACGGTCGCGATACGTCTCCATGAATTCAGCGGATCCGAGTAGCGCCCACAGCGGATAGCGGCGCGTCGAGGCCGCCATACCCTCCGCGATCAGATCCCACACCGGCTTGCCCTCGCCGGCGGCCAGAGCCTGAAGGGCGTCGACGAGCCGGTGCGCCAGCACGAGCCGCTCGCGGTGGTTCATGTGCAGGTCCGCGGGTCGACTGGAGGTGAACTCCGGGTGGTCGGCCATGGACAGGTACACGACCTTGACCCAACGCACATTGCCCGGCATACCGTACAGATCGGTGCGCGGACAGTCATGGTCCCAGGTGATGTGGATGATCCCGAATGAGAGATCGGGGTTGCCGGTGATGATGTCATGCACGACCGCGGACACGCCGCCCTTGAGATAGGGGTAGGTCGACTCCATGACGATGGCGACGTCAACCTCGTCATAGCGCCCGTCGGCGGGAACGCCGTCGGGGAGGACCGCAGCCGCCGGATCGACGCCGTCCGCCCGGCCGGTAACGCGGTCGGTATTGCTGCTCACCATGACAGGGCCTTTCGCCAGAAGAATGAGTACTCGGGTGAGGACCACCGCGCCCGGTAAACGACCACCGAGACGGCGATCAAGGCGAGGTCGACCAGCGCGGTCGCGGCGAAGGACGCGGCCAGGCCGCCCACCAGTGTGAACGCCATGAGTGCTGCCAGCAGGTGCGCGCCGGACAGGGCCAGTGCCAGTGCCGGGTCCCCGGCGTGGTCGATCTCGTATGCGAGCAGGGTCAGCACCGCCAGCAGCGCCGAGCCGAGCGCGACGGCCAGAGCATCGGCCACGGATGCCGGGTCGACCAGGGCGATGACCACCACTACCGCCACCACCCCGAGGGCCGCCACGATCCCAGCGCGCACGAGCGCGCGATCCAGCAACCTGGTTAGGTAGCGGCTGCGGTCACGCAGGGAGTCAATGCTTACCGACTCCAGCCCCCGGTGGAAGTCGGTTAGCGCGCCGGTCACCCTGGGGGTGGCGATCGCGAAGTAGAAGCTGTAGCCGAGGACCGCCGGCTGGAGACACAAGTAGGCCAGGGCGATGCGCCACTGCGTGCCCAGGGTCAGGAAGAGGAGGAGCTTGTCCGCCCACAGCACCCCGCCGAGAACGAGGCCGCGCCCCATGTCGACCACATACTCCCCGATGCGTACCGGGAGCGGGCGGAGCAGGCCGGCCAGGGCGGACCGCATCGGCACGACCTGGGTGAGGGTGGCCAGCAGCGGCGGCAGGTACCACGCCGTCGGAAGCAGCAGGACCGCGGCGGCGTAGGCAAGCCAGCCCAGCGCCCAGTGGCGCCGACGCCGCAACAGATCCGCCACCATGAGGGACTGCGCGAAAACCATGTTCTCCAGCAGCAGCAGGAAGTGCGCCGCGATCGTCAGCGCGGGCCAGTGCGTGGTCGCACCCACCAGTGCGCTGACGAGAAGCACCGGGACGACGGAGAAGGCCAGCACGGTCGGCCACAGCCGGGCGAACTGCCGGACGCACTGGCCGGGCTCGGTGTCTGCGACCGGGCCTATGAGCCGGTAGACGGGCCCGCAGGTGACCTGGCTGAGCCAGGGGACGGCCACCGCAACGCTCACGATCAGGGAGGCAATGGGGACGCCGGCGACGGCGTGCCCCTCCATCCGGCGGATGGCCAGCGGATAGGACAGTCCCAGGAGAATGGCGGGCGACATGGCCAGCAGCAGGGTCTTGACGACCCAAGTGGCCTTACATCTCAAGCGGGGTTCATCGGGGCCGGTCAGGGGCCTGATCCAGCCGGGAAGCGGAGACGCTTGTCGGCTAACGACAGGCACGTTCGCAGTCATTAGAAGTATTTCCTTGGTGCGTGAGGCGGCACGCCGCGCCGGTGGAGCCCATCAACGCATGCGTAGCCAAGTACTTGCGTGCTACTACCGCGCACACATTAGCCGAGAATGCGCTCGCCATTAATGAAATCCGGCAAGTACCACAAAGGTCACATCGTTTTCACAGTCCCGCGATAACAAGCATCTTGCGACGCCCGTACCGGCGATCCGCGCACCGGCATGACCGACGTCCGCAACCTCGGCCACAGGCATGAAGGCGGGGCCGTCCCCTGTGGGACGGCCCCGCCGCGTTGGTGGAGCGTGTCAGCGACTGCGCGCTAGCGCACCGGAGTCAGGTGCCCGGCCGGCCGGCGTGCCGGCGCGGGCCACTGTGCCGGGCCCCTGTGCAGGCGCGGCGGTGACGGGCGGTCACTCCGGGTCCGGGCTCACTGCGCCGGCTCGGCCGCGGCGGAGGCGATCTCCTCGGCCTCGCGCACGGCGTCCTCGGCCTCTTCACGGGGCATGCCCCGGAAGGTGAACTCACCCAGGATGCCCTCGCCCTCGGCGTCGACCAGGACCTTCTGGCCCCGCTCGATCTCCCCGAAGAGGATCTTCTCGCTCAGGGCGTCCTCGATGTCGCGCTGGATGGCGCGGCGCAGCGGGCGGGCACCGAGCACCGGGTCGAAGCCGCGCTCGGCGAGCAGCTCCTTGGCGGCATCGGTCAGCCCGATGCTCATCTCCTGCTCGGCCAGGCGCTGAGACAGGCGACCGATCATCAGGTCGACGATCTGACGCACCTCCGCCTTGGTCAACTGCGGGAAGACGATCAGGTCGTCCACACGGTTGAGGAACTCGGGCCGGAACTGCTGCTTGAGCTCGCGGTTGACGTGCGCCTTCATCTCCTCGTAGTCCATGGTGCCGCCCTCGGTGGACTGGAAGCCCGTGGCCACGGACTTGCCGATGTCCTTGGAGCCGAGGTTGGTGGTCATGATGATGACGGTGTTCTTGAAGTCGACCACGCGGCCCTGGGCGTCGGTGAGGTGACCGTCCTCCAGGATCTGCAGCAGCGAGTTGAAGATGTCCGGGTGGGCCTTCTCAACCTCGTCGAACAGCACCACGCTGAAGGGACGCCGACGCACCTTCTCGGTGAGCTGACCGCCCTCGTCGTAGCCGACGTAGCCGGGGGGCGCTCCGAACAGCCGGGAAACCGTGTGCTTCTCGGCGAACTCGGACATGTCGAGCTGGATCAGGGCGTCCTCGTCGTCGAAGAGGAACTCCGCCAGGGCCTTGGCCAGCTCGGTCTTACCCACGCCGGTGGGGCCGGCGAAGATGAACGAGCCACCGGGGCGCTTGGGGTCCTTCAGGCCGGCGCGGGTGCGGCGGATCGACTTCGACAGGGCCTCGATGGCCTTGTCCTGGCCGACGATGCGCTTGTGCAGCTCGGTCTCCATACCCAGCAGCTTGGCGGACTCGGTCTCGGTGAGCTTGACCACCGGGATGCCGGTGGACATGGCCAGCACCTCGGCCACCAGGTTCTCATCCACCTCGGCCACCTGGTCGAGGTCGCCGGACTTCCAGGCCTTCTCCTTGGCGACGCGCTCCTCGCCGAGGCGGCGCTCGTCGTCGCGCAGGGAGGCGGCGCGCTCGAAGTCCTGATCGTCGATGGCCGACTCCTTCTCCTGCTTGACGGCGGCGATCTTCTCGTCGATCTCACGCAGCTCCGGCGGAGCGGTCATGCGGCGGATGCGCAGGCGCGCGCCCGCCTCGTCGATCAGGTCGATGGCCTTGTCCGGCAGGAAGCGGTCATTGATGTAGCGGTCGGCCAGCTTGGCGGCCGCCTCGATGGCCTCGTCGGTGATCACCACGTGGTGGAAGGCCTCGTAGCGGTCGCGCAGCCCGCCGAGGATCTCAATGGTCTCGTCGATGGAGGGCTGCTCGACGGTGACCGGCTGGAAACGGCGCTCCAGGGCGGCGTCCTTCTCGATCTTGCGGTACTCGTCCAGGGTGGTGGCGCCGATGGTCTGCAACTCGCCGCGGGCCAGCATCGGCTTGAGGATGCTGGCGGCGTCGACGGCGCCCTCGGCGGCGCCCGCCCCGACGAGGGTGTGGATCTCGTCGATGAACAGGATGATGTCGCCGCGGGTGCGCACCTCCTTGAGCACCTTCTTCAGGCGCTCCTCGAAGTCACCGCGGTAGCGGGAGCCGGCCACGAGCGAGCCCATGTCCAGGGAGTACAACTGCTTGTCCCGCAGGGTCTCGGGCACGTCCCCGTGGACGATCGCCTGGCTGAGGCCCTCGACGACGGCGGTCTTGCCGACGCCGGGCTCGCCGATCAGTACGGGGTTGTTCTTGGTGCGCCGGGAGAGGATCTGCATGACGCGCTCCATCTCCTTGTGGCGGCCGATGACCGGGTCCAGCTTGCCCTCGCGCGCGGCCGCGGTGAGGTTGCGGCCGAACTGGTCCAGGATGGCGGAGCCCGACGGCGTGCCCTCCTTGTTGGAGCCGCCGGCGGTGACGGTCTCCTTGCCCTCGTAGCCGGAGAGCATCTGCATGACGGTCTGGCGGACGGTGGACAGGTCGGCGCCGAGCTTGGTCAGCACCTGGGCGGCCACACCCTCGCCCTCGCGCAGCAGGCCGAGCAGGATGTGCTCGGTGCCGATGTAGTTGTGGCCCAGCTGCAGCGCCTCCCGCAGGGACAGTTCCAGCACCTTCTTGGCGCGGGGCGTGAAGGGGATGTGTCCGGAGGGGGCCGACTGGCCCTCGCCGATGATCTCCACGACCTGGGCGCGCACGGCGTCCAGGGAGATGTCCATCGACTCCAGCGCCTTGGCGGCGACACCTTCGCCTTCGTGGATCAGGCCCAGAAGGAGGTGCTCGGTGCCGATGTAATTGTGGTTGAGCGCGCGGGCCTCGTCCTGGGCCAGGACGACGACGCGGCGGGCGCGGTCGGTAAAGCGTTCGAACATCGCTGATTGCTCCTCGGCACGTGCGGTTGGTGATCGCGTTGCCCGGGTTCGGGCACTGCCCGGATTGGGGGAACGCGGGGCACGCGCTGATAAGGCTAACGGCGCGAGGCCGGCGCCGATGCCCCTGTTCGCAGTGGGCGTGAGCAGGGTTGAGTCGGGCCGACTCAGGAATAAGGGAGGGGCGGGCGTATGCAGACCCTCGTCGCAGGGGCCGGTCACCCTGAGATCCTCTCCCCTCCGAGCACACAGTGAGCTGACCATCGCGTCGGTATGACGGTCACGGTCGTCGAGGACGGCGACGCCGTCCACGTCGTCGGTATCACCGTCGGCGGCAGCCAGGCACTCTTCATGAAGATCAACACGTTTGGCGAGGATGCCTTCCTCGAGACCCTCATCAACGCCTGTGCCGCGTGGGAGTCCATGCACGGCGTCCTGCCCCAGCGCTGACGCCGGGCTGCCGTGCAAGGACCGAGCAGCAAGAGCGCGGGACGTGGCTGCTGGCGTCCCCGTGCATGGAAGTCGGGTCATCTACTACGCCACTTCGGGGTTAACAACGCCAGTTAACGGTCTGCTGAAAGGCTCCGAGGCACACAGCAGAACGTTAAGTAGCGTTGTTAACGCCCAACCCGCGTAGCAGACACCCCCACCCACCACACACCCGACCAGCCCGACCGGCCTCGTGTGCGTCAACGCCTGGCAGCTCTGGCGGGAGAGCCGCCGATCACCGCGCTTCAGGCATCCAGCGCCGCCTGGAAGGCCCGCAGCAGCCGGTCGGAGAAGAGCACGAAGCGCACCAGCTCCAGCCCACGCGCCTGCTCCGCAGCGGCGTCGACGACGTCGGTTCCGCATACTTCCACGCCACTGGTCGTGTCGGCCCGGGCAGCGAGCGCGCGCGTCTCAGTCACGGCGGCGCGGGCGACGGCGTCGGCATCCCAGCCGTACACGCCCGCGGAGATCGCCGGCATGGCCACACTGCGGCAGCCGAGTTCCTGAGCCAGTTCCAGGCTGGAGCGGAAGGCTGCGCGCAGCAGGGCGGGGTCGGTCTGGCCCGCATGCCGGTTGGGTCCCACGGTGTGGATGACCCAGCGGGCGGGCAGGTCGAAGCCGGGGGTGGCCACGGCCTCCCCCACCGGCAGCCCATCGGGCAGGCTGGTGGCGCGCAACTCGCGGCAGGCCTGGAGCAAGCGCGGCCCGGCGGCGCGGTGAATGGCGCCGTCCACACCCCCGCCTCCGAGCAGCCCAGAGTTGGCCGCGTTGACGATGGCGTCCACCTCCTGGGTGGTGATGTCTCCGCGTACCGCTTCTATCCGCATCATGCCCCCATTGTGGCAGCCGCATCGACCGTCGGGCGCGCATCCCGCAGGCGACGTAGGCGCTACTTGGCGAGCTGGCTGGCGACCTCGAAGCCGTCCCAGATCGCGTACATGATGTTGGCGCACCGGCGGGCGTCACCCACCACGTGGTAGGGGATGCCGGCGGCCTTCACCTCGGCCTCCAGTTCGTGGCGCGGGGTGTAGCCGATCGCGGTGACCACCGTCTGCGCCGGGACCAGGCGCTGTTCGCCGTCGACACTGACCAGCAGGCCGGCGTCGGTCACGCGCTCGGCGCGGGCGTCGGTGAGCACCTCGACCCCGCGGTAGGGGACCAGGTCGTGGAGCATGGCGTGGTTGGCCATGCACAGCGGGGCGTTCTTCTCCAGCACGTCCGACAGCGCCTCCACGATCGTGACCTCGACGCCGCGCTCGCGCAGCGAGATCGCCAGTTCACAGCCGGTCAGGCCGCCACCGATGATGACGACCTGCTTGCCGAGGGCGTCCTGGTCGAGCAGGGCGTCGGTGGCCTCAACCACGGGCACGCCTTCACCGAGGTCCAGCAGCCGCGGGTTGGAGCCGGTCGCGATGAGCACGTGGTCGGCTCCGGAGGCGCGGATGACGGCGGCATCCACGGGCGAGTTCAGGTGCACTTCGACCCCGAGGTCCTCCAGCTGGCGCTCGTACCAGGCGATGAGGGCGAGGTCGTCCTCCTTGAACGACGGCTGCCCGCCGGCGATGACCACGCCGCCGAGGCGGTCGGAGGCCTCGTACAGCACCGGGGTATGGCCGCGTTCGGCCAGTACCCGGGCCGCCTCCATGCCGGCTACGCCGCCGCCCACGATCAGCACGCGCATGCGGGTGCGGTCGTTGGCCTGCGGCAGCGGGCGTTCGGTCTCCCGGGCCGCCAGCGGGTTGACGGCGCAGCGCAGCGACGAGTAGTGCTCGATGCGGCCGATGCAGCCCTCCTGGCAGGAGATGCAGGGGCGCACCAGGTCGCGCCGGCCCCGCTGCAGCTTGTTGACGATCTCCGGGTCCGCGAGCGTCGGGCGGGCCAGGGAGATCAGGGTGGCGGTGCCGTCGGCGGTGGCCGCGGCCGCGAGCTCCGGATCATCCATGCGGCCGGCGACGATCAGCGGGATGTCGGGGCAGGCCTCGTGCAATTGACGCGCATAGGGGACGTACAGGCCCTTGGCCTGGTACATCGGCGGGTGGCTCCAGTACCAGGAGTCGTAGGAGCCGACGTCGACGTCGAGCGCCTGATACCCGTAGGACACGAGCAGGCGGGCCGCCTCGATGCCCTCGTCGATGTCCCGGCCCACCTCGGCAAAGCGCTCCCCCGGCATGGCGCCCACACCGAAGGCCTTGATCATGGACTTCGGGGAGAAGCGCAGCTGCACGGGGAAGTCGTCGCCGGCGCCGGCGTGAATCGCCTCGACCACCTCGCGCGCGAAGCGCAACCGGTTCTCCAGGGAGCCGCCGTATTCGTCGGTGCGGTGGTTGAAGAAGGAGATGGCGAATTGGTCGAGCAGGTAGCCCTCGTGGACGGCGTGCACCTGAATGCCGTCGAATCCCGCCTCGCGCGCCACCGCTCCGGTAATACGGAATTGCTCGACGACGCCCTGAATCTCTTCCACCGTCATCTCGCGGCAGGTGATGGAGGGGTCCCAGCGGTAGGGGATCGCCGACGGAGCGACCGGCGTGCGGCCACCGAGGATCGCCTTGGTGATCACGCGGCCGAAGCCGGCCCCGGCTTGAAGGACGATCTTGGCGTCGTAGCCGTGTACGCGTTCGGTCAGGTCGCGGCTGGTGGTCATGAATAGACCGGGGGACTGCGTCGGGTTGGGGATCAGGCCCGGCGGGACGCCGTCGGCGGGATTGGTCACCTGGCACACGCCGGTGATGATCAACCCGATGCCGCCGCGCGCCCGCGTCGTATAGAACTCAATGGCCCGCTGGTTCCAACCGCCCTCGGCGGTGGAGAATCCCAACGGACCCATCGGCCCCATGGCGTAATGGTTCTTGACCTCGATGCTGCCCACACGGGTGGGTTCGAATAACTCCGCGTGCGGTAATTCGGTTCGTAGGGACGTGGACATACCGGTTCCTCCTTGAACTCGGCGCATCCGAAATGCGGCGTGATAACAATCGTAACACCCGCTATTGGGCGAGAACCAGGGGTCACGGCAAAGAGGAGCCACGGCCATTCGCGACGATCGCGCGACCTTCCGGAATATGATCCCCGCGAGCCCGCCAGAACACCCCCAGTAGCTGAGCCTTTGCTTTCCAATTAGTGAGCTTCGAGATATTCGGGGACGTCGAGGCTGCGGGACGGGGCCGTCGAGGACGCCCACCGAGGCGGCGTCCCGGCGGGCCGGCCTTCATCCCGCGGTTTGGAGGCTCTTGCGGTTTGGGGGGTTGGTGAGTGTTGTGGGTTGGGTGCTGGTGGGTGTGGGGTGTGTGCCCGGGTGTGCTGGTGGGGCGGAATGTCCAAATTCGGCACAAAGACCGTCGGCGACCGCTGGGGTCGTTTCTGAAACCGCATGATTCCAACGTTCTGCCTGTGGCTGTCTGCGACGTCGGAGCCGTTTGTGCCGATCCTGGACACTTTGGGCCACCGCACACGGGATTCGCCGCCAACGGCGGGCCGCGGACGGACGGGCCCCCTACTTGGACCGTGTTCCCCCCGTTGGACCGCCTGAGACGGCGTCTAGGGCGGTCCAAGCAGAGCTGGGCGGTCCAAGTAGAGCCTGCGCGGGTCGGCCGACCGAACCGCAAACAACCACACACCCCAGACACCACCTCACCCCCACCACCTCACCCCCGAACCGGAAGAGCCGGTTTGGACCCCGTCCCTCAGTTTGGACCCCGATTCTCAGTTGGACCGTCTGAGAGCGCCCAGGAAGCGACCCAAACCGGCGCGAGACCTTCACCGCCGAGGCCGTCAACGAACGTCCAGAACACCTTCAAGGCATCACCCTCGAGACTCCTAAACCTCACCATCAACCGCCATCAGTTGGCGTCACAGTCGTGCGAGATGGTAGCCGACGCCGACGTTTGCCTCAGTTACTGTAGTGAACATCGGAGATGCCTCGACTCTCTCCGTGATGTTCTTTTTGCCTGCTGGCATTCGCCGCGGTGTAACTCATATAAACCAAACCCAGAAGAGCTTGAACCGTGGCGATAGCCAATGGCACTAATATGGAGACGATATCCGACAGTATCGCCTGAGCGATAAAGAGCAGTGCGGAATCAAATCCTACGCCACCCATCAGCAATGTCGAAAAGGCGCACCTTGCCTGAATCCTGTACCAATCTTCTTCGGAGCGAAAGGCGCCAGGAGAGCGCACACCGGCGAACGAGTTAGGCTTCAGGGTACCGTGCCTCATCTTGAGGCCGACGATTGTGAGCACAACTCCGCACACGGCCATTACGACCGCAAGTATGATGCTCGCTAACGATTCGGACATCTCCGCACCAGTCACTTCTCAAGGATCCGCCGACCGTGGCGCTTGTTACAGTATCGTGTCTACCTCTTCCTCGCGTCAAGACTTCGACGGGACTCGCCGCGAGCTCCGGCAGAGGCGTGAACACGCAGGCCGGCCCGGCGACATCTCAGATGTGCGCAGGGCTCGAGCAGCTTCTTCTACGCCTTGGTCAATGCTGACGGCTCTTGATGGGGCTGACACTGCGAAAGCCGTCAATGTCAACAAGCACGACGACGGCGCTGGCCAGCAGGCCGCCGGCCGCCGCCCAGCGGCCGGTCGGGCCTGCGCCGTCGGCATCGTCGTCGGCTCCCGCCGCGAGCCGAGCCGTGAAGGTGCCGTCCGAACGGATGGTCACCGCGGCCTCACCGAAACGCAGGGGGCGGTGAGCCAGGGGGAACCAGGCCTTGTAGACGGACTCCTTAATGCTGAACAGCAGCCGGTCCCCGGCGACGTCCGGGAGCGCCTCGACCAGCTCGCGGACGTTCTCGCGCTCCGCCGGCGAGGCGATCCGTGCCAGTACCCCGCCCGCGAGCGACCGGTTCGGTTCGGCGTCAATGCCGAGCGCAGCCACCTGGCTGGTGCGGGCCACCGCCGCCGCCCGATAGCCGCGGCAATGGGTCAGAGAGCCGACGACGCCGTCGGGCCAGGCGGGCTCCCCCATCGGCCCCGGCACCATCGCCGGACGTTCCAGCCCCAGCTCGGCCAGCGCCCGCCCGGCCAGGTGGCGGACGGTCGTGAACTCGGCGCGGCGGCGGGACGAGGCTCCCGCGATATGGGCGCGCTCCGCAGGCAGCAGCGAGGCGTCGACGTCGCCGAATGCCTCGGCAACGATCACCGACGGCGGGGCCAGCCCCGCCAGTAGGGGCGTCTGAGTCATTCGCGCCGCCGCGGGCATCAGGCCTCGACGAGGATGGTGACCGGGCCGTCCAGTTCGGCGTCGATGTCCATGTGGGCGCCGAAGCTGCCGGTTGCCACCTCCAGGCCGCGCCGGCGCAGGTCGGCGACTACCGCATCCACCAGTGGTTCGGCCACCTCGCCCGGAGCCGCGCCGTTCCAGGAGGGGCGCCGCCCCTTGCGCACGTCGGCGTACAGCGTGAATTGGGAGACGACCAGCACCGGCGCCCCCAGGTCGGTGACCGAGACCTCCCGACCCGGTGCGCCACCGTCGTCGCCGGGGCCGTCGAAGAGCCGCAACTCGGCGATCTTGCGGGCCACCGTGGCGACCTGCGCGGCGCCGTCGTCGTGAGTGACGCCCACCAGGGCGAGCAGCCCGGGACGGTCAATGGCGCCGACGACCGCGCCATCCACGCGCACCGCCGCCCGGTTTACGCGCTGCAGGACGGCGCGCATCAGCGGCCGGGAGTCCAGTCGCGCGGACCGCGGCCGCCCTGGCCACCTTCATGCCCGGGGAAGCGGATCGAGGAGCGCACGCGCACCGGCGAGTAATACTGCAGGGCGGGGCGGACGTCGGCCAGGTAGACGGCGTTGGTGACCACGCCGAGCAGGCCCAGCATCGAGGATGGCCCCATCAGCAGGACCACGACGACCCCGGCGGCATTGACGGCGAACCAGAAGCCCTTGGTGCGTTTGCCGGCCGCGATGAAATGCGAGGGGTCGCGGGTGAGGGTGTCGATGAGCGCCCAGACGCCCAGGCCCACGGCAGTGATCTGCGCGAATCGCCAGATCAGGTTGACGGCGCGGGCAAGGTACACGGCTACCATCACC
Organism: Actinomyces sp. Z5; assembly: GCF_003287795.1. Taxonomy (NCBI): domain Bacteria; kingdom Bacillati; phylum Actinomycetota; class Actinomycetes; order Actinomycetales; family Actinomycetaceae; genus Actinomyces; species Actinomyces sp. Z5. Next base: position 23,795 of record NZ_QMIN01000077.1, on the reverse strand, counting down.
AGAATCTCCACACCGCCACTGTAGCCGCCGCCTCCGCTCGCCGCGACTACCATCCCCCGTGGGCGAAAGCGTGCCACGACGGGGAATAAACGAAGCGATGAGCCCTCCGACGGCCTCTCCCCGTGCCGTCGTCACCAACACGTGATATGGTTCAGATCACGTCTTCGGGCGGTCCGATTCCCTTCCGCCCCGTCCCCTCGCCCACATCGTCACCTCGAGACACACCGCATCACCGCCGATCCGGGAGCTCCCATGACAGCCCTGGCAGACACAAACGAAACGAATAAGTCCGATCCCACCGCAGCCGCCGCGCCCGGCGCATCCCATGCATCCGCGAAGATCCTGTATCCGGGCGCCACCATGCTCCTCGTTGCGGTCATCGGCTGCTTCACGGCCTGGGGCATCGCCGCAGACCTGACCACCCCCATGGTCTCCGGCTTCAAGCGCATCTTCGACATGTCCTCCTTCCAGGCTTCTCTGGTGCAGATGGCCTACTACGGCGCCTACTTCCTGCTGGCCATCCCCGCCGCCCTGATCAACTCTCGCTGGGGCTACAAGGCGGGCATGGTCTCGGGCCTGGCGCTGGCCTCGCTGGGCGCCTTCGGCTTCTGGCCCGCCTCCCAGGTGATGACCTATGGCGCCTTCCTGGCCGCCCTGTTCGCCATCGCCGCCGGCTGTTCACTGCTGGAGACCTCCGCCAGCCCCTATGTCATCTCTCTCGGTCCGGAGGAGACCTCCACCCGGCGGCTGAACCTCGCCCAGGCCTTCAACCCGCTGGGTACCAACATCGGCGTGCTGATCGCCTCCACGCTCATCCTCCCCAAGCTCGACACTCCGGTGAACCTGGCCGACGTCAGCCCGGAGACCGAGCGTGCCATTCGCGCCGAGCAGCTGCGCGCCGTGACGGGCCCCTATATCGGGCTCGGTGTGCTGCTGGCCGTCATCCTGGTCATCATCTTCATTCAGAAGGCACCGCCCACCGCCCCGACGGACGACGGCGCCCGCCCGGCGAGCCCGCTGACCACCCTGTGGCGCTCAAAACGGTACCGCTACGGCGTCATTGCCCAGTTCTTCGACGTAGCCGCCCAGGTGTGCTGCTGGACCTACATAATCCAGTACACCCAGCAGGCGCTTAACGGCTCCCTGCAGTTGGGCTCGCAGATGCTGCAGATCAGCCTTATCGTCTTCTTGATCGCCAGGTTCCTGATGACCGCCGTCATTGCCCGCATCCGCGCCACCAAGGTCATGGCGGTCCTCGGCGCGGTGGCTGTGGGCCTATGCATCTACGCCTCGCTGCGCCCGGACCTCACGGGCGTGGTGGCCATTATTGCCGCCTCCTTCTGTCTGTCGCTGATGTTCCCCACCATCTACGGCGTAGCCCTGTCCGGGCTCGGGGACGCCACCAAGTTCGGGGCCGCCGGCCTGGTCATGGCGATCGTTGGCGGGGCCATCATGCCCATGGTTCAGGGCCGGGTAATGGACGCCACCAGCGCAGCCACCTCATTCATCGTTCCGGCGGTCTGCTTCGCCATGGTGACCGCCTACGCGATCTACGACCTACGTGCACCGGCGCAGGAAATCGCCACAACTTCGAGCACCGCCTCAGAAAGGAAGAATCAGTCATGACTTCCCTGAGAAGACGTGCCGCCGCCCTGATCGCGGCAGTCAGTACCGCCCTCGCCCTTACCGCCTGCGGTGGCTCCTCCGCCCCGTCCGGCTCCATCGAGGTCCTGTCCTGGTGGACCTCCGCGTCGGAGTCCGTCGCCCTGGACACGCTCGTCAACGCCTATCAGGAACGCAACTCCGACGCCTCCGTGGACCAGTTGGCCGTCGTCGGCGGCGCCGGCTCACAGGCTCACGTGACACTGGCCCAGCGCCTCGCACGCGGCGATGCCCCCGATGTGTGGCAGTCACTGAGCGCCGGGAACGTGACGGCGTGGCGGGAGGCCGGGGTGGTCGAGGACGTGTCCTCACTGTTCACCGACGAGGTCACCAGTCAGCTCCCCGAGGAAGTACTCGCCTCCGTCACGGTGGGTAACAGCCAGTATGCAGCCCCGTTGTCCGTGCACCGGGCGAACATCCTCATGTTCAACCGCGACGTGCTGCAGAATGCCGGTATCGATGAGCCGGGCACGGGCTACTCCCTGGACGATCTGCTCGCCGACCTGGGCACCCTGGAGGAACAGGGGACCACACCGCTGTGCATCGGCGGGGCCGACTCCATCACCACGGCAGGACTGTTCGAGTCCGTGCTCCTGGCCACCGTCGGTGAGGAGGGCTGGACCCAGATCGAGGCCGATCGTTTCGACTGGTCCGGCCCGCAGGTGACCGAGGCCCTGAAGACCTTCGGACGGCTCATGGACTACACCGACCCCGCCGACGCCGACCGCACCTGGGACGAAGCGGCCGGGCGGCTGGCGGACGGTCAGTGCGGCTTCTACCAGATGAACGACGGCGCGCTCACCGAGTCCGAGGCGCTCGCCGGCTCCACCACCGGGCAGTCCCCGGTTTCCTCCGTGACCTTCCCCGGAACCGAGGGAACCTTCCTGATCGTGGTAGACACATTCGTGCGCTCTTCCGCTTCGGCGGACGGTGAGGGCGCGGACGCCTTCTTGGCTACGGTCCTGGATCCGCAGGTGCAGACCGCCGTGTGTGAGGTAAAGGGCTGTGTGCCGGTGCGCAACGACGCCGACGTCACCACGCTCACCCCCTACCAGCAGCAGGCAGCCGCGGACCTGCGCAGTCAGACGGTGCTCAATGCGATCTCCTACGGCGAGGTGATTTCTCCGGCGATGCAGGACGGCTTCTTCAAGGCCGTTAAGAACTATCTGAGCACAGGAGACGCCTCCGCCTCGACCTTCGCCCGCATCCTCACCGAGCGAATCAACGAGGGCGCCGCGGGCCCGAACCTCTGAGCGGCAACCGGGTGTGGATCGACTCCGAACGGGTCCGGCCCCCGCCCCGCGTCTCCATACCACCGACTCCGGCCGCTGCACGGCTTAGCAGGGCGCCCACCGTCTCACGGTGGCAGATAGCCCACAATGCATGAAATGCCGTCAGCCGATCTGGTCCAGGAAGGTCAATACCGAGTGCGGCTCTTCGATGCGCTCCTCCAGGCGGGCGTTGAACGGGCCGCCATAGGGCATGCCCAGGTGGGCCTGAAAGGCGTCTTCGTCGACATAGGCCTCCATGACGAAGAACTTCGCGGGGTCATCGCTGTGGCGGTAAACGTCGAAGACGCGGTTGCCGGGCTCGGTACGGACTTTTTCGCCGAAGTCGCAGATCATCTGGGCAACCTCGTCCTCGAATCCGGGTTTGGCAGTGAACTGCGAGTGCAGAATCTTCATGGCTCCTCCTCAGGGCGTATGGGATGCGTCGCGCCGATTCTATGATGCGCATCACGTTCACGGTAGGGCCAGTGGGATTCGTACCCACATCGCCCAGGGAACAGCGCCCGCGGCGCTTCGGAGCCTCCACCGGGTGCCCTGCGGCAGACCCCGCGCATGCCAACAACCACGCGTTGCACACTCGAATCTCGAGCAATCGTCCAAGAAGCGCATAACTCCGCGGTTTCGCAGATTCCCCTTGCAGTACCGAGGAGGCTCCCATGTGCAACCATCCCCTCATTGCACACCGGAGCCATGGAGCCGACTTCGGCTACCCCCCCCACTTCCCCATGATTCCAGCGAAAAACCCGACTCGCACAAGTTTGTCCTGACAGCTCCAGTGTGCAACGGGGCTCAGAAGCGACCGCGCGATCCTCTCCGTCTGCCGTGCCAAGGACGGACCTGGCAGCCACCCGGCACGCCGTCGCCCGGCTGCGCGCCGGAGTGCGTCGGGATGTCATCTGAGTCGGCACACCGATGGCCGTCGTCTGCGGCCCTTGTCCTCAGCCCCGGGTACGACGCCGCAGGCCATGGAACATGCCGTGCGTCATGAGCCGCGCGACCGGGCGTATAGCCCGCAGCATTCGGCGGGCGGCCGGCGTTTGGGGCACGTACCGCTCACGCACCGTGAGACGGCAGGCATGCAGCCCCGTCGAGGTGAGGACGAACGCCCACGTGAAGTCGAATTCCATCTCATTACCCGCGGGGGCGCTTCCACCCTCGCTGGACAGGATGAGGTAGCGCTCCGGCTCCAGGCGGGCAACGACGAGCGAGATGTTCTCCGCCAGGTCCACCGAGTCACCCTCTGTCAGGTTCTGCCACGCCGGGTTGATCACGTCAGCGCTGGAGATGCCCACACCGACAAGCTGACACAGCGCATCGAAGGTGTAGAAGCCGCCGCGCCCGTAGCCCATCTGGGCCAGCCAGGGCCATACGTCGGCCACGGGCGCCTGCAGCACCGTCTCGTGCGTCTCCACGATCTCGGCGTCGGGCAGGAGCTCGTCCCCGGGCAGGGGCTCGGCAGCGTCGCCGCGCGGGCGCAGGCGCCCGTTCACATAGGCGACACCAGCGGCCCCGAGGGCGATGGGCACGATCCAGCGGCTGCGCTCGCTCATGAACTCACCCTCCCACAGGGGCAACATTCCCACAAGGACAACAACGCCAAATCATGGCGGGCGCCGCGCTCGCACTCCGTGGCCGCGCCCGTCTGGCCGGTGCGAACCCAGCGACCCTTCGCACCCTGGTACGAGCTTTTGCTCTCTGGTGTGCGCCGATTTGCCGCACACCAGAGGGCAAAAGCTCGCAGTAGACGAGACGCCACGCGCCTCGCAAGCCGCTCCAAACGGTTCCGCCGGCTCGGGCGATCCTAAGTTCTCGGACGCCCGATTCTCAGTTGGTGGCCTGGGCTATCGCGGTAGCAAACTCGCCGGATCCCGACGAACTGACGGGCTCATTATCGTCAATGGCGATGGATGCGGTGATGTCCATTCCGTCCTTGGCCTGAGCGAGCACATTGGCGTTTGAGGCGTCAAAGACGACGGCGCCGTCAATCTCAACCGTCTTGCTGAACGGGAGGGCCTCATCGCTCAGCTGCTCCTGGCTGATGTTGCCGTTGGCGTCCAGACTGGTCAGCGTGATGTCCGCGGTGGTCGCCGTATCGCTGGTGACTTCAAATACGATCGTATGCTTACCCGCGTCGTTTCCAGCAGCAACATCGGACTCCTCGGCGGTCTCCTCGGAGGTAGCCGAGGTTTCCGTCTCACTCGTCGATCCTCCACCAGCAGCGCTGGAGGAGTCCGCGGAGTCTGAGGAGCCGCATGCGGAAAGCGTAAAGGCGGCGACGGCGCCCACGGTTCCCAGTGCGAAAACCCGGCGTGGCATGGCAGTCATGGCAGCGATTCTCCTATGAATCAGGATTGCTAGGACGAACCGAAATGTGCCACCCCCCCCCGCTTGTCAAATGCGCTGAGCGCGCAGTCGCAGGTTGAGCATCGGCACGCGTCGCGTGTCATCCGACCCGACGCACGCTTAACAAACCAACCACCGACCACAAACCCCGCGATTCTGCGGTTTCACACGGCAGTTGCAGAACGTCAGGAGAGCTCCTGCGTGCGGCGAGGCCTCCGGCGCACATGGGAGCATTTCAAGCGGATCCTGACGACCTCAGCCACTTCCTACAATTCCGCATCATCTCAACGGAAATCCCTGATTGGCAGAATTCCTGCCACCAGCGTAAGCGTGCGGCAGCTATCACGCGTTCCGCCTGGGAGGACGACGAGCACGACCCACTCGCACGACTTTCATTGCATCGACCGACCGCGGTGACAAGGACGAGGCGGTCAGCGCAGCAGGCCCCGGCCGGCGCCCTGGCGCCGGTTGACTTCCTGACCACGCGCCTCGCGGCGGCCCAAGCCGGCGCCGGGGCGCTCGGCGGGAGTGGCCTGTGCCCGGCCCTCGGGGGAAACCAGAGGCTCCTGGGCGGCATCCACACCGGCGACCGCCTCGGGTTCTTCACGGCTGCCGGTCGCCGAGTCGGTCTCCTCTTCCTCGGCCTCAGCAGCAATGTCCACGGTCAGCGGCGCATCCGCGGGCACGCCCCGGCGCAGCAGCGACAACGCCATGGGACCGTAGTCGACGTGCCGGGCCACGGAGGTCACTACGCCGACCGCCCGCTCCCCCAGGCGCACATTCGCGCCCGGCACCGGCAGCTGCCCGGTGAAGCCGTCGAGTTGCAGAATCGTCAGGCGCCGCGGCGGTCGGCCCAGGTTGAGGGTGCGCGCAATGGTCTCCTGCCCCGGGTAGCAGCCCCTGTTCAGATGTACGGCGGTGCGCAGCCAGTCCAGCTCGTGCGGGATCGTGCGCGCATCCACCTCCCGGCCCCATCGCGGCCGCCCGGCCTCCACGCGCAGCGCCTCCCAGGCCAGTGAGCCGGCCAGGCTCCGCCCGGGGACGCCCGGCATGGAGTTGCGGCGCTCGGCACCGCCGACGTCAGCAGCCGCATTCCCGCCGGCAAGAAACGCATCCGCGACGGTGCCGGCCGCGTCGGCCTGCACCAGCACCCAGGTGGCCCGGTAACCCGCGCCGGGATGTTCACGAGCCAGCCCGACGTCGTAGCTGGTGCCGCCCTCGACCACGCCCGGCCAGGGGTCGCGCCAGGTGGCCAGGTACGCGCCCGCTGCCCGCGAAGCCTCCTCCAGGGCGCCGCCGCCCTCACCCAGCGCCGCCAGTACGGCCGCGTCCTCGCGCACGGCGACCTCAACGCGAAGCATGAAGCGCATGGAGTCCAGGAACTCGGCCAGCTCCCGCCCACGGCCCGCCTCCGTGACCAGCCACAGGGCGGTGCCGTCGTCGACGCAGGCCAGGGCGTGGGTGATGTGTCCCTGGGCGTCCAGCAGCAGCGTCTCCGCGCCGCCGTCGCCCGGCGTCAGGCGAGTCAACTCCTGGCTGGACAGGGAGGTCAGCCAACCGAGCCGGTCGGGACCGGTCACAGCGACGACGTCGCGGGCCAGAGCGGTGGCGGCACGCCCGTCGAGCAGCGCGTTCTGCTCACGCAGGGGGTCGCCGTAGCGGGCGGGCACGGCGGCGTCCAGATCGCCGACGGGGTTGGCGACGGCGTCGGGCCGGTCCAGGAGGGGGCTGCGGCGCATCAGGCGGGAGCGTCCGTCGCAGTGTCGGCAGCGCGGGCGGCCTCGTCGGCGGCGATGGCTTCGCGCAGGGCGGCGCCGGGGTCGGTCTCCCCCGCCTCCTCCACTCGACCCAGGCGGCCGGATGCGTAAGACTTCGGCTCCTCCTCACCGAAGGCGGCCATGTCCTGCGTCCACATGAGCTCCCCGCCCACAAGCCCGAACATGCGGCTCATCTGGGTGACCGTGGCGGCGGTCCGGGTACGCCCCACCGCCTGGGTGCCGACCTGGGCGCGCGGCCCCTGGATCCAGCCCTCCCAGACGCCGACGTGCCCGGCTGGGTCGGTGGAGACCAACTCAAGAGAGGTGATCGGAGTCTTTGAGGCGGTTCCGGAGGCGTCACCGTCGTCGGCGGGCGTTTCCTGGCCCACCGGACGCCAGAAGGTGGTCTCGGTGGACCAGATCTGCGCGGGGGTCAGGCGCGCGGCGCCCTCCAGACCGGGCATCTCGAAGTCGAGGTCCTGGCTGCGGGTGGCGTCCACGGTCCAGATGGTGCTGGTCTGGCGCAGGTAGGGGCCGCCGTCGTGGTCGAAGGTCATCTCCTGGTAGACGGCCTGCTCGGGGACCGTCTCCCCATAGGTGAGGATGCCGTAGCCGCGCCAGGTGCCCACCAGCCAGGCCAGGGGGTACAGCTCGGGGGCGAGATCGTCGGGAATCATGAACGCCATGGGTGCAGGGTACGGCCCGGGCTTGGCCGACGCCACGGCGCCGGCGTCAGCCCGCGACGAACGCGAAGGCGCCGGCGTCAGCCCGCGATGAAACCGCCCATGAGGCGAGCGATGGCGTACACCGGGGCACCCAGCGACAGGATCGGCACGATCGCGCTGGCCACCGCGGCACGCCCGCCGGGAACCCAGCGGTGAGTCCACAGCACGCGGTTGGCCGCGGCCATGAGCACCCCGGCCACGAACCCGGTCACCAGGCACGCGGCCGCCGACTGCAGGGCCGGCTCCGGCCCGACGTGGCTGACCCCGAAGAAGCCGACCATGGCCAATGCCCCACCGGCGGCGCCCGCCACCAGGGCCGGGACGGTCATGGTGAGCACCTCCAGCACGGTGGCGCGCACGTTCAAAGTGGTCAGCAGGGCGCCGGTGAACAGTGCCAACGTGCACGGCACGATCACGGCAGGGTCGGCGATTCCGGTGCGCAGGGCGCACCAGCCGGCACCCGAGATCATCACCAGATTGCCGGCGACGGTGGCGGACAGGTCCTCCACCAAATGCTTGCGGCCGTCGCGCCGGGCCATCTGCGCGCTGAAGGCCGCCGGCACGCTGAGGGCCATGACCACCCCCGCCATGCCGAAGTCGTTGGTGATGGCCACCAGCACGGCGGCGGTCAGTCCGGTCAGGGTGATGACGCCGGTGGCGCCCTGATCGTGCCGCGTGCGCACCAGCGCGGGCCAGCCCTGGGCCGTCAGTGGCACCAGCAGGACAACGACGATCAGCCGCACCCAGGCGGGCAGAGCCGCCGAGACGGCCAGGAGCACGGGCACGACGCTGGCCACCGCCAGTCGAGTCCAGGCCGGGTCCACCAGCCCCACCTCGATGGGTAGGTTGGCGCCGCGGCGCGTCCCGTAGCTGCCGGGGTCCACCGTGCCGGGCACATCCTGCGTGTTCACGGTCGCATCGTCCCACACCCGCGGGCCGTGCATGTACTCACGCGTGCCCGGTCATGTAATCCGCTCGCAAATACAAATGTGGTTCACTGAGCTTCGGGCCCAGTTGGGACCGGAAGGAGACGGCCGTGCGCGTCATCATGTTCACCCGTGAGCACGACGCCACCGCCGTCGTCCCCGCGATCTCATTCCTCGACTGCCAGGTCGACTGCCTGGAGCCGGTGCCCGCCTCCTACGCCTCGGCGGCCGAGGCCGACGTCGTCATGATCGACGCCCGCGGGGACCTGATGCGTGCCCGCGCCCTATGCCAGCTGTTGTCGGGCCCCATGGATTGCCCGCCGATCATCCTGGTGCTTGAGGAGGGCGGCGCCGCCGTCGTCCAGCCCGACTGGGGGGCCGCTGACTTCGTCATGGCCGGGGCCACGCCCGCGGAGTTGGGTGCGCGACTGCGGCTGGTGCGCGTGCACATCGCCGAGGCGGAACCGATCGCCGAGGACCGCATCGAGGCCGGCGACCTGGTTATCGACACCACCGCCTACACCGCTCGCATCCGCGGCACACTGCTGGACCTGACCTACAAGGAGTTTGAACTGCTCAAGGCGCTGGCCCTCAACCAGGGGCGGGTGCTGACCCGCCAGGCGCTGCTGGACGAGGTGTGGGGTGAGGATTACATCGGCGGCTCGCGCACGGTCGACGTCCACATCCGCCGCCTGCGTGCGAAGCTCGGCACCGAGTACGACCACCTGATCGGCACGGTCCGCAACGTCGGGTATCGCTTCGACGCCTCCGAGGAGGAGTAAGGACGACGCCGCGGCAGGAGCATGCCGCGGCGTCGTCGGGTAGGACGGACGCGTGACCGCGGGTGGGATGCGTGCGGCCGTCAGGCTCCGGCCGCCTCCTTGGCGGGCTCGGCGACGGCGTCCGCGGCCGCGGGGCCGCCGTCGGCGCCGTTCTGGTCGACCTGCGGAAGCTGGTCGCGGCCGAGTCGGGCGGCGCGCTTGGCCGCCGCCTCGGCGCGCAGGCGCTCCTTCTCGCCGCGGTCGCGCACGCCGAAGGCGCCGAGCACGTTCGCCGCCAACGCCACTACCACGATCGTCGCGCCGAAGGCGACACCGGAGGCCTCTCCGGTCAGCCCCACCATCGGGCTGGCGATGCCGCCGAAGACGAACTGGATGAAGCCCAGCAGCGCCGAGCCGGTGCCGGCCCAGCGTCCGGTGCGGCCCAGGGCGACGGCCGGCAGGTTACCCATGCAGGTGCCCAGAGCCATGACGTGGATGATGAACAGGGCGACGGTGGCGACCGTAAGCGCAGTGGAGGACACGGGACCGGTCAGGCGCGTCAGGCAGACGGCGGCGAAGACGACGTCGACGACGAGGATGGCGATCAGCCCCAGGCGGATCTGCCGCTCCGGCGAGATCCGCCTGGCGAGCGAGCCGCAGGCCGCCACGGTCAGGGTCACCGTCAGGCCGCACACGGCGAACACGGCGGTGTAGGCGGCCGTGCTCATGCCGAGGACGCCCTGCAGCATGAATGGGGCGGCGGACAGGTAGGAGGTCAGCAGCGCGTAGACCAGCGCATTGATGAGGATCAGGCGGACGAACACATGGTCCTTGGACAGCGCACGCGTGCCGTCCACGAGCACGCCGAAGCCGCCCTCGTGGCGCTGCTCGGCGGGAAGCGTCTCGGGCACCCAGGCGGCCACCAGCAGCACGAGGATGCCCTGGAAGGCCGCCACCACGCCGAGAATGCCGCGCCAGCCGACCGGGCCGACCAGGGCGCCGCCCAGAATCGGGGCGATGACGGGTGCAACGCCCTGGATCGACATCACCAGGGAAAGGGCCTGGGCGGCGGTGATGCCGCGGGAACGGTCGGAGATGACGGCGCGGCCCAGCACCATGCCGGCGGCGCCGCCGAGTCCCTGCAGAAAACGCGCGATCAGCAGGAAGGCGGCGCTGGGCGCGAGCGCGGTGCCGACGCCGGCGACGAAGGCCAGCACGCTGCCCCATAGCAGCAGCGGGCGGCGGCCGAAGCGGTCGGAGAGCACGCCGATGCTCAGCTGGCCCAGTGCCACACCAACCAGGAATGCCGTCAGCGTCAGCTGGGTGGTGGAGGCGGAGACGCCCAGGTCGGCGGCCATTTGGTTGAAGGCCGGCAGGTAGGCGTCCATGGCGAGCGGGGCAATGGCCGCGAGCGCCGCCAGTGCCACCAGCAGGGTGGGGGCGAAGGAGGTGCGCAGGCCGGCGTCACGCGGGTCTGCGGACGCGGCGGCGCGGCCCTCGGCCGTTTGGGCGTCGGCGGATGCGGATTCTGGAGTGACCCCCTTCCCCTGCTGGGCAGAGGCGGGTCCGGTCGAAGGGGAGGTGGTCATGGACCGAGATTATGAAACCGGGTGGCGTGAAGTCATGTATGCGGGGCGCGTGAGATCTTGCACCCGGTTCGTCTGCGGGGCTCACTGTGAGCGCGCCACGGATCATCCCGCCTCCAGTGGCCGCCACAGCCGGATGCGTCTCAAAGCCGGGTAGCCGGGCGCTCAGAGCCGGCCCCCTGATCCACAGGCGGCCCATAGCGCAGACCCGGCCGCGGCATATGACCGCCCGCAAGGGTTGAGGCCATGTTCAGCGATTCAACTCCTGAGCCCGGTAACGCCCGGGACGAGTCCCGGGCAACAGACAGCCGCCTCGGCGCGACACCGGCCGAACAGTCCTCCGCGCCCCGAGCACAGCAGTCCCAGACGCCGTCGGCCACCCGCCCGGACCCGCCCCGCCGTCACTCCCGGCGCCGCGTCCTCCTGGGCGGCGGCGCCCTAGTCGGGACCGGCCTGATCGGTACGGCCGCCTGGGCGCTCAACCGGTTCGTCATCGACCACGTGGAGGTCGACGACGTCGCCGCCTACGAGGCCATCAACTCCTCGGTCTCCTCCACCGCACGGGCCACCGACGTCAACATCACGGACACCGGCTACACCTCCTCGCTGACCTCGATCGGCATTGAGCGGGTCTCCAACGGTTCCGGGGATGACACGGTCACCTACTACGTCGCCGACATCCAGGCCAGCGACGCCACCGCCGTGCGCAGCGCCTTCGCCAACAACGCCTACGGCACCAACATCACCGCCCTGCCCAGCGCCATGGCCACCGAGCACGACGCGATCCTCGCCGTCAACGGCGACTACTACGGGTTCCGCTCCGACGGCATCCTCATCCGCAACGGCGTCATCTACCGCGACGACGGCGTGCGCGACGGCATCGCCTTCTACACCGACGGCCGCGTCGAGGTCTACGACGAGACCAACACCGACGCCCAGACGCTGTTGGACGCCGGCGTGTGGAACACCCTGTCCTTCGGGCCGGCGCTGGTGCAGGGCGGCTCGGTGCTGGACGGGATCGACGCGGTGGAGGTGGACACCAACGTCGGCAACCACTCCATCCAGGGCACCCAGCCGCGCACGGCGCTGGGCGCGATCGCGGACGGGCACTACGTGTTCGTCGTCGTCGACGGGCGCGACAAGGGCTACTCGCGCGGGGTGACCATGACCGAACTCGCCCAGATCATGGCGGACCTGGGCTGCGATTGCGCATACAACCTCGACGGCGGCGGCTCCTCGACGCTCTGGTTCAACGGCGAGGTGATCAACCAGCCCTCCAACGGCGGTGAGCGCGAGACCTCCGACATCCTCTACATCGCACAGGGAGCCTGAGATGAGTACGCCTGCGCGCCCCGCCACCGGTTCCTTCCCGCGACGTCGCCTGCGGCCCGACGCCGTGGCCCGACCGCACACCGCCTACGCACCGGGACGCCCGGCGGCGTCGGCCCGAGAGAATGAGGCCGAACGCAGCGGCGGGCCTGCGCCCGTCCCGGGGATGCGACCGGCGTCGGGACGCCCCTCCCGCGTGGGCCTGGTCGTGCTCATACCCGCCTATCAGCCCGACGACAGGCTGGCGCATTTGGTGAGCGACCTGGTGCGGGAGCTGCCCGGATGCCGGGTGCTCGTCGTCGACGACGGCTCCGGGCCGGAGTATGCGCCGGCGTTTCGGGCGGCGAGCGCACGCGGGGCGGACGTCGTCGGGTATGGCCGTAACCGGGGGAAGGGGGCGGCGCTGCGCACCGGGCTGGCACAGGTGGCCGAGCTGTGGCCGGAGGCGGACGTGGTGTGCGCGGATGCCGACGGGCAGCACCGGCCCGCGGACATCGCCGCGGTGGCCCGGCGCGTGCACACCACTGGGCATATGACGCTCGGGGTGCGGCGCCTGACCGGGCCGGTGCCGGCGCGCAGCCGGATCGGCAATGGCGTGACCGCACTGTTGTTCCGTCTGGCGACCGGCTGGCGACTGGGCGACACCCAGACCGGCCTGCGCGGCTACCCTGCCGGGCAGACCGCCTGGCTGGCGGATGTGCCCGGAGACCGCTATGAGTGGGAACTCAGCGCCCTGCTGCGCGCTCACGAACTCGGCCTGGAGGTCGAGGAGGTGGAGATCGCCACGGTGTACGAGCCGGGCAACACCTCCAGTCACTTCCGGCCGCTGCAGGACTCGGCGCGGATCTACGCGCCGCTGCTGGGATTCGTCGGGGCGAGCCTGGCGAGCTTCGGCATCGACTGGGTCGCGGTGCTGGTGCTGCACCTGCTGACCGGCAACCTGCTGGCGAGTGTGGTGGGGGCACGGCTGGTCAGCGGGACAGCCAACTTCTTCATGAACCGGCGCGTGTTCCGGGCGGCGCCCGGCACCGTCGGCAGAACGGCCGTGCGCTACATGGCGCTCGCGCTGGCGCTGCTCGCCGCCAGCTATGTGCTGTTGCGGGCGCTGACCGGGATCGGGGTGCCGCTCGGCTTGGCCAAGCCCCTCGGCGACGGCGTGCTGTACGCCGTCAGCTACCTGGCGCAACGGCGGGCGGTGTTCCGGGAGCGGCGCTGAGGACGGAGCATTGCTGTGCGCCCGAGCCGAGGCGCCCGCACGCCGAGACGCACCCGCGCCGATCCTCCGATGGTGGCCGCGCCACGACGTTGCACGACCCTGGTGCACGTTCCACGACTCCCGTGCACGTTTCACGACCCCGGGGTGGTCGTGGAATGCACCCCAAGGTCGTGAAACGCCCCCAAGGTCGTGGAACGTGACGGCTAGTCGTCGCGGGAGCGCGCCAGATGGCGCGGCGGGCGACCCATCAGCCACGCCACGCCCAGACCCACCGCGACGAAGCCGGCCAGTCCCACCAGCTGCCAGCCCCACAGGCCCTCCAGGCGCAGCCAGGGACCGTCAATGGCCACGTGCCGATTCCAGGCCACCAGATACGCGGCCACCGCCCAGCCGCACACCGCCCCGGCGGGCACGCCGAGCGCCAGGATGACGGTGGCATGGGCGGCCGTGAGTCGTCGCAGGAAACGCGGCGAGGCTCCCACCGCGTGCATGGTGACCATGTCGGCGCGCATCTGAGTGCGGGTCAGTAGCAGACTCACCACCAGTGCGAACAGGGCCACCGCCGCTAGCACGGCCAGGACCGCGAAGTCGGCCACGCCGCCCCAAGGCGGCAGATCCGAGTTGGTCCCGACAGTCACCAGGTCGCTCCGCTCCTCAACAACTCGCCGTGCAGTGGCGGTCTCCGCCGCGGTCAGCGGTCGCGACAGCTGCACCATCTCCCCCACGTATATCGGCGCGTCGGCGCCGGTCAGCCCCAGCTCGGCGGCGGTGGCGGGCGACACCGTGATGGTGGCGGTCATCCGCGGCAGAAAGTAGGCGTCCCGGGATTGCGGGTGCTGGACGGTCATGGCGGCATCGCTGTAGTCCATCAGACCTACACGAACCGTGCCGTCATCATCGATCCAGGTGGCGTTGTTGACCACCACACCGCCCGCCTCCAGGAGCTCCGCGGCCTCCTGCGCCCCGTCCAGGCCTGTGGCGCGCAGCGCCTGCCCTTCCATTACAAAGACATCGTCTCCCAGCATCCAGGGGGCCGTGATGCCCGGGTTGTATCCCTGCCCCGCAGGTACACAAGTCACCGTGTCCACCAGTCCCAGAGAGGCCGCGACGTCCGGGTCGGTGAAGTCGGGGCAGCGGGAGTCGGCCGGGGGTTCGACTCTGAGGGTGTACGACACGCCCTCCTTACGAAAGTCCATCGCGCGAACCGGCGCGGAGCCGGTGACGGGCAGACCGGCGTCTTGCAGCACGCTCACGGCGTCGGCCAGGACGGCGGCGTCGAAGTCGTCGGAGACCGGCACGCGTGGTCCCAGCGCGAGGTGCCCGGGCGCCACCAGAACCGTGGAGGTGTCGTTGTAGTTGGTGGTTGAGGACGCCAGGTAGACGGTCTGCCCGCCGGCCAGCGCGACGACGACACCGATCGCACCGACCACCGGCAGGGCGCGGCCGCGGTGGGCGGCGGCGTCTCGGGCGGCCACGCGCAGCGCCAGCGGCCCCTTGGCCAGCACCATGATTGCGGCGTCGAGCGCAACCGGGGCCAACACGAACAGCCCCACCGCACCCAGCAGCAGGGCCGCCACCAGTAGCGGCACGGCGGCTCCCCCGGGCAGTGTGCCGGGCACCGCCGGCGCCTCTCCGGGCGCGGCGACGGGTATTTGTATGCGCAGTGAGGCAAGGGCGCAGCCGATCGCGGCCGCCAACACCACAACACCGCCGAGCAGGCGCCACCTGCGTCCGGCCCGACTCTGCGGGGCGCCGACCGCGTCCGCCGGCCAGTTCCCGCGCTTGAGCGCCTGGACCGGCTCCATGCGCGCCACTCGCCGGGCGGGCGCGAGTGTGGCCAGCCACCCGGCCAAGGCGGCGCCCGCGACAACGAGCACCGGCAGCCACCCCGGCAGGCCCGCGAGCGCTTGTACCTCGGGTTCGAAGATGCGGTAGGCCGCCCAGGCGGCGACGAGTCCGCCACCGGCGCCGAGTACTCCGCCCAGGCAGCCGATCGCAGTCCCCTGCAGGGTGATGGTGCGGGCCAGCTGTCGCGGTGCGGCTCCGGTGGCGGAGGCGAGGGCCAGGGTGCGGCGCTGCTGCTCGGCGGCGACCACGAAGGCGGGGGTCACCAGCCCCAGCAGCAGGCCCGCGGCGGCGGCGCAGGCGATCACGGTCATCACCAGGGCGGTGGCCAGGTAGTCGGCGCTGACGGCCACCGGATACAGCTCGGGGGCGTCCGGGTAGTTGGTGAGCACGTGGCGGGAGACGGCGAAGGCCATCTCGCCGTTGAGCTGCTTGGCGACCTCCCACGGGACCGGGTCGGGGCCGGTGACCAGGAAGTGGGTGTCAACGCCGGCCGGGTCGTCCTGGACCGTCGGCGCCAGCCAGTCCGGCAGCGCCCAGGCGCGGGCGGCGTCGTCGTCGACCAGGCCGGTGACGCGGTAGGTGCGCCGGGAGTCCTGCATGACCTCGGCGATGCGTCCGTTGGTGGAGTACCAGCCGTCGAAGGGCGGGGCGATCAGGATGATCGCCTCTCCCACCTCCACGCCGGTGCGCTCGGCCAGGGCGGTGGTGATGACGACGTCGGCGGTGCCGGTAGGGGCGGTGCCGGCGACCAGCGGGGGCAGGAGCAGCTCCAGGCCGGCGGCGTCTGCCTCGCGCAGGGTGAAGGTGCCGATTGCGCCGAAGTCCGCGCCCTGCAGGTCCCCTGCGGCGGCGGGCGTGGTCGCGCCCGTTTCGGCGTCGGGGTCGGCCAGGGCGAGCAGGTCCTCAGAGTCCCAGAACTGCAGGACCCGGTCGCGCGCGGGGAGGTAGCCGGCCAACTCCTCCGCGGTCAGGGGCACGGTGTCCGGCGAGTCCATCCAGGGCCCGGGCGCGCCCTCGGGCACCTGCCGGAACGGGGCCTCCACGGGGTCGACGGCGGTGCCGGTCACGAGTGCCTGTGCGCCGTCGGGAATGGATGCCAGGGCCGCCTGCCGGGTAGGCGGGGTGGACAGGCGGGCGCCCAGGAAACCGACGATCAGCACCAGCGGGGCCGCCACCAGCAGGATCGCCAGCAGGCTGCGGGCCTTATGCGCCAGGGCGTCGCGCACGGCCAGGCGGACCACGGGGCGCAGCGCCCGCAGTCGGGCCGCGTTCACCGGCCCTCCCCCGGCGTGGCCAGCAGCGCGTCGATGTCGGCGGGATCGGAGGCGCCTACCAGGCGGCCGTCGCGCAGGAAGACCGTGCGGTCGGCCCAGGCGGCGAAGCGGGGCTCGTGAGTGACCATAAGGACGGCGGCACCGTCGTCGGCGCGCTCCCGCAACACCGTGATGACCGCGGTGCCGGTGGCGGAGTCGAGTGCGCCGGTGGGTTCGTCCGCGAGCAGCAGGCGGCGCGGGCCGACGATGGCGCGGGCGATGGCGGCGCGTTGGGCCTGGCCGCCGGACATGTCGCCGGGCAGGCGGTCGGCCAGATCCGCCAAGCCGACCTGTTCCAGCGCGGTCAGTGCGGCTGCCCGGGCGCGACGGGCGGGCCAGCCGTCAAGCTCCAGGGGGAAGGCGGCATTCTCGGCGGCGGTCAGAGAAGGCAGCAGGTTGAAGTCCTGGAAGACGAAGCCGACGGCGCGGCGGCGCACCTCGGCCAGGTCGGCGCGGTCCAGGCCGGCCAGGTCGCGGCCCGCCAGGATCACGCTGCCGGAGGTGGGCCGGTCCAGGGCACCGGCGAGGTTGAGCAGGGTCGACTTCCCGGACCCGGACGGGCCCATGACGGCGACGAACTCGCCGGGCGCGACCGTGAGGTCGACCCCGTCCAGGGCGGTGACGGCGCGGGCGCCGGTGCCGTGAATGCGGCCGACGCCGCGGAGCTCGAGTACGGGCTGCTGACGCGAGGCGGGCATCAGGACCGCCTCCCGGTGGATGAGACCGGCGCAGTGGAGGCGGGAGACGCGGCGGGCGTGGTGGACGCGGCCGAAGCGCGGAGCGCGGCGGCGCGGGTCAGGCGGCCCTCGGCGTCGTCGAGCCAGCGCAGCTCGGCCTCGACGATGAACACGTGGTGGTCCAGGACGAGCGTGGTAGCCAGGTCCTCGTCGGCGGCGGCACGGCGGGCGCGGTTGATCTCGTGGAGGGTGGTCTGCGTGGCCTGGCGCTGCTGCTGGATCAGCGCAGCGACGTCGACGTCAGGGGAGGCGGTGGCCAGCGCGAGCTTGATGACGAGCTCGTCGCGTTCGGGGGCGCGGCGGGCCACCGGGCTTGCCCACCAATGGGCGAGCTCCTCTCGGCCCGCGTCGGTCAGGGTCCAGGCGGCCACGTCCCGGTTGGCGGTGGGCAGCGTCTGCGTATTGGAAGGCCCGGTTACGGGAGCCGCGTCCGCAGCAGCCGGCGCGGCGTCGGAGTTGCGCGGCGTGGGCTGCGCCGCTGCCGCCGGGACGGAGGTGGATGCGGCGGAAGCGGTTGCGGAACCCGGCGCGCCGGGGCCGTTCGCGGGCCGGCCGGGATCGAGGCGTATCACCAGGCCGTCGCGTTCGAGGCGCGCCAGCGTGGTGGCGACCTGCCCGATGTTGAGGGGCCAGGTGGTTCCGGTGGCCGCTTCGAAGTCCTTGCGCAGCTGGTAGGTGCCCGCGGGACCGCGTGCGAGTAGGGCGAGCAGGGCGTGTTTCACGGCCATTCGGACCTCCGAGTCGCGTGGCGATGTAGCAACCGACCTAGTTACTGAGTAACGCTTACTCGGTAAGTGTATGCCTCCGGAGCGGCACGCTCAAGCACACGCAGGGTGCGGAGGGAAACAACGGCGACGGTGGCACGGAATGCACCACTTTCCCTGCACAGCAGACCCGCTTCGGGCGCAGCAGGCGCGCAATCACGCGGTTCGGCGTTTCGTCGAGTACAGCCGACACGTGAAAGTGGTGCAGTTTATGACAACTACAACTCGTGGCGCGCGGGTCGCACCGTCAGCGTCGGTGGTGGCAGATCGGGCCTACAGCCCTTGGCGGGCGGGTCGCACCAGCCCGAACTCGTAGGCGGCGATCACCAACTGCGCCCGGTCCCGAGCGCCCAGTCGCGCTAGCAAGGCGTTGATGTGACTGCGGCGGGTGGCGCGGGTGATCCTCAGCTCCTCCTCGATCTCGGTGTTAGACATTCCACGGGCGATCAGCGTAAGAACTTCGCGTTGCCGCGGGGTCAACGTCTCCAACCGAGCGGTTGAGGAGGTCGCGGCGGGCACGCAGTGATCGAGCAAGCGCGCCATCAGGCTTGGGGCAAGTAACGACTGCCCGGAGTGCACGGTGCGCACGGCGTCGAGGAGCATGCTCGGGTCGGCGTCCTTGAGGAGGAAGCCGGAGGCGCCGGCACGTAGGGCGCCCAGAACGTACTCGTCGAGTTCATACATACTCAGTATGAGTATGCGCGTGTGAGCCAACCGCGGATCGGCGCAGATGCGCGCTGTGGCCTCAATACCGGAGAGCGCAGGCATGCGGATGTCCATGAGCACCACATCGGGCCGCAGTCGCGACGCCTCGGCGACGGCGCGTTCCCCGTCGGCGGCCTCGCCCAGTACGGTCATATCCGGCTCGGCGTTGAACAGCGCTATCAGAGAGGCGCGTAACAGGCGCTGGTCCTCGGCCACCAGCACGCCGATCTCGCCGGTCATGCCCGTCTCCCGGCGGTGTCCGTGGCGCGCCAGCCGGTACCGCACGGCGAGTCTCCGGCGTCGATACCCTCGCGATCCGCGTCTGCGGGCGGCGGGACGGGGACGGCGGAGTCCGGCGAACCCTTGCCGTGCAACACGCGCAGCATGCGCAGCAACCCGGCAGTCGCCTCATGCGAGGCCTGCTCCACCTCCTGCAGGGCAACGCGCAGATCCTGCGGGTCGTGCTCTAGGCGTTGTGCGACGGCCGCCCGAACCATGATCGCCCCCAGGGCACCGGAGATCGTGTCGTGCAAATCGCGAGCGATTTCAAGACGATCCTCGGCGACGGCTCGGGCCGCCGCCTCCCGGGCGAGCGCCCGCTCGAATGCTGCACGATCGCGGTGCCGCAGCCACCACGCCGAGCCGGTCAGACCAAGCAGCACGCCCCACACCACTGTGCGCGTTGCCGTCCTGGGAGCACCGGAGTCGGCGGTGGCCGCCAGGGAAGCGACCAGGAACAGCAGTGCGCAGGCCACCGCCACACGGCCCGCGGCGGAGTGTCGGCGTGGAGCGCGAGCTGAGTGAATTGGCGATTTCGGCACCATTGCAGTCTAGGGGGACGACTCGTGCCGGGCATCGAACCTGGGTTCTACATCCGCAGGTCCGAGGAGAAGATGCGAGATCCCTCCCGCGGCCGAGTCGCTGGCAGTGGGCATGACTCCAGACTCGGGGCGATCGGTAAACGGCATCACCGGCACCTTTCGGTGCCGCCGAGTTCACCTGCCGACACCGCTGAATCACCTCGACTGGAGGAGAAACTCATGATGTCTTCCCGTTCATGGGCCGGCCCGAAGACCACCGCCTACCCAAGCCGCGAAGCGGGGCCGCCCTCCAAAACCGCGACGGCGTGCCGGCTGGTTTTCGTCGTTGGCTACACCGGCGCGTTCCTGCTGCACCTGTCGCCGCCGTGGCTGCCTGCGTCGGGACAGGGCGCCTTCACCATGTGGGCCTACGCGGTGCTGCTCATGCTGGCGGTCGGCGGTTGGGGCGGTGAGCTGGCCGAGCAGGGGCGCCTACTGACAGCCGGCCCGCTGCGGGCCGTGGCCTGGCTGGCGCTCGGCGCCGTCGGGGCGGTGGCGCTGGAGAGCGTAGGGGTCCTGGCATCCGACTGGCTCGCCGGCGTCCTGCCCGGCGTGGGGGCCGAGTTGGCCAATGACGCCAATGTTGGTCGGGCAATAGTCGCCTTCCCGCCCTGGGCCGTGCTGGGAGTGTTGGTGTTCGCGGGACCGGTCGTGGAGGAGATGTTCTTCCGCCAGTTCCTGTTGACCGCCATTGCCGACCGCACCCGGGCGTGGGTGGGGATCACGGTCTCCGGTGTGCTGTTCGGCATGCTGCACATGCACTCCTGGACGCTGTCCGAATGGGTAGGCATCATTCCGCACGCCTGCTTCGGCGTCGCGGCCGGAATCCTGTTCGTGAGAACACGTGGCAACGTGTTGTTCCCGGCAGCACTGCACGTGCTCAACAACCTCAGCGGCATCGCCCCCTCGTTGTGAGCTGCGCCCTCGCCCCATTACGGGAGTGCGAGCCATTTCCATAGAAGCGCGTGCGAGCTCCGCCCGGCATTAGTACAGGTCTCGGCGTATCACAGATGCCGGTCTCGGCGGAAGAAGAGGCGCGGGGGCGGCTAGGCGTCAGGCGGGGCGGTAGGTGAAGCGGTCCCAGCCGAGGGCCTCGATCTGGGCGGCCATGCGCTCACACTCGGCGTCCCAGCCGGGCGCGGACACGGCGAAGTCGCCGGTGGTGCCCTCGCCGCGGGCCTGTTGGAGGGCGTAGACCCGGGCGCCGACGTCGTGCACGCGGCGGGCAACCTCCACGGCGTCGGCGGCGGTGACATCCCCGGGAACCACGGTGGTGCGTACCTCGAAGTCGACGCCGTCGCCGCGGGTGGCCGCGTCTACCAGCACCTGCAGACTCTCCCAGGCCTTGGCGGCGGAGTTGGGGCGGCCGACCACGACGTCGTAGTGCTCGGGCAGGGCCTTGATGTCGAGGCCGACCCAGTCGACCAGCCCACGCGCCACCATGTCGCGCAGGCGACCCGGGTAGGGGCCGGCGGTGTGCAGGCCCACCTGGAAACCCATCTCCTTCACCTCGGCGGCGGCGTCGGCCAGGGCGTCCTGGCGCAGCGCCTCCCCACCGGTCAGGACGACGCCGTCGAGCAGGCCGCGACGGCGGGCGAGCAGGGAGCGGACCTCATCCCAGGAGACCACGCCGGGGGTGCGCGTGGGGATGAGGGCCTGGTTGTGGCAGTAGAAGCAGTTCCAGGGGCAGCCCTGCAGGAAGACCGTCGCTACCAGGTGGTCGGGCCAGTCGACGGTGGACATGGGCACGAGCCCGGCGATCTGCAGATCGTCGGCGGTGCGGTGCGCGGGGACGTCGACGCCCACGCCTGCGGGGCGACGGGCGCCGGGCGCGGATTCGCTGCTCACGGTGTCTCCCTGTGGGGATCGAGTGCCTGGGCGCACGGGGCGCTGGGATCGGAGAGGATCTTCCCCGGTCCCAGCGCCCCGGCGTCGCCTCGGGCGGAATGTCAGGCGCTGATGGAGGTCAGGCGCGAGGTGGTGGTGCCGTGGGCACCGGCCGCCGACTCGGTGAACATCTGCCGCTCCATGTACTCGCCCTTCTTGCCGATGTTGAAGGACTTCACGGGGCGGAAGTAGCCCATGACGCGGGTCCATACCTCGCACTCGACCGGCTCGGCGTCGGGGTGCAGCTCGGCGCACTTGGGGCAGGTGAAGTGCTCGCCGGCCAGGTAGCCGTGGGTCGGGCAGATCGAGAAGGTCGGGGTGATGGTGATGTAGGGCGTGCGGAACGCGGTCAGCGAGCGGCGCACCAGCTCCTTGCAGGCCTGGGCCGAGGAGATGTGCTCGTTCATGTACAGGTGCAGCACCGTACCGCCCGTGTACTTGGTCTGCAGCTCCTCCTGCATCTCCTGCGCCTCGAAGGGGTCGTCGGTGTAGCCGACGGGCAGCTGGGAGGAGTTGGTGTAGTACGGGTTGGAGTCGGTGCCGGCCTGGAGGATGTCGGGGTAGCGCTTGCGGTCCTCCTTGGCGAACCGGTAGGTGGTGCCCTCGGCGGGGGTGGCCTCCAGGTTGTACAGGTGGCCGGTGGCCTCCTGGATCTCGACCATGCGCCCGCGGACGTGGTCGAGGATGCGCACGCACATGGCGTGACCGCGCGGGTCGGTCAGGTCGTAGGCGTCGTGCGTGAAGTTGCGAACCATCTCGTTCATGCCGTTGACGCCGATGGTGGAGAAGTGGTTGTCCAGCGTGCCGAGCCAGCGCTTGGTGAAGGGGAACAGGCCGGTGTCGATGTGGTGCTGGATGACGGTGCGCTTGAGCTCCAGCGTCTCGGAGGCGATGTCGATGAGGCGGTCCAGCGCCTTCACCAGCCCCTCCTCGTCGCCGGCGTGCAGGTAGCCCAGGCGGGCCATGTTCACGGTGACGACGCCGACGGAGCCGGTCTGCTCGGCCGAGCCGAACAGGCCGTTGCCGCGCTTGAGCAGCTCGCGCAGGTCGAGCTGCAGGCGGCAGCACATGGAGCGGATCATGCCGGGGTCGAGTTCGGAGTTGATGAAGTTCTGGAAGTAGGGCAGACCGTACTTCGCGGTCATGGTGAACAGCCGGTCGGCGTTGGGGCTGTCCCAGTCGAAGTCCTTGGTGATGTTGTAGGTGGGGATCGGGAAGGTGAAGACGCGGCCGTCTGCGTCACCGGTGGTCATGACCTCCATGAAGGCGCGGTTGATCATGCCCATCTCCTCGGCGAGGTCGCCGTAGGTGAAGTCGCACAGCTCGTCGCCGATCAGCGGGTGCTCGTCGGCCAGATCCGCGGGGCAGGTCCAGTCGAAGGTAAGGTTGGTGAAGGGCGTCTGGGTGCCCCAGCGGGAGGGGACGTTGAGGTTGAAGATGAGCTCCTGCATGCACTGGAGGACCTCGTCGTAGCTCATGTTGTCCAGGCGGACGAAGGGGGCCATGTAGGTGTCGAAGGAGGAGAAGGCCTGCGCGCCGGCCCACTCGTTCTGCAGGGTGCCCAGGAAGTTGACGATCTGGCCGACGGCGGAGGAGAAGTGCTTGGCGGGGCCGGAGGCGATCTTGCCGGGGACGCCGTTGAAGCCCTGCTGGAGCAGGTTCTTCAGCGACCAGCCGGCGCAGTAGCCGGCAAACATGTCCAGGTCGTGAATGTGGATGTCACCGTTGCGGTGGGCGTCGCCGGCGGCCTGCGGGTAGATCTGGCTGAGCCAGTAGTTGGCGATGACCTTGCCGGAGGTGTTCAGGATCATGCCGCCCAGGGAGTAGCCCTGGTTGGCATTGGCGTTCACGCGCCAGTCGGAGCGGTCCAGGTACTCGGTGATGGTGGAGACAGCGTCGATCTGGGGCCGCGAGCCGTGGGCGACAGCGGAGTCGGCAGAACCTCGGGCCACGAGCTCGGGGTGCGCGGCGGCCAGGTGAGCGGCTGACGGGGTCTGAGTGCTGTCGGACACGAGGGGCCTCCAGTGCTGAGCGTGTGGTCTTCCTTGAACGGGCGGCGCCGACGGGGCCACCAGGCCCCCGTCGGC
>NZ_QMIN01000076.1:85031-102612 GCF_003287795.1 Actinomyces sp. Z5 | reverse complement strand
ACGGCGACCAGGCACCCGCCCACCCCCACCCCTGGGCGGCCCACGCCCCGTGCCCCGCATACAGCACAGCCAGTGCTGCGAGCCCGGCGCCGCGCGCGCCGGTGGCGTCTGTGGTCAGCTGTGCGAGCAGGACCGTGACTGCCGCCAGCAGGGCACAGGTTCCGGCCACGGCGATCCCATAGGCGGTCGCATCCGCCGCCCCGGCGCCCTCCAACGCGAGGATCCCAACGCCCGCGCCGATGCCGAGCAGCACACACTGCGCCCCGAGCATCAGGCTGACGCCGACCAGCTCACCGACCGGACCGACGCCGCCGCCGCGCAGCATCTCGGAGCGCCCACCGTCCTCCTGGGCGCGCGTGACCGCAACCGCGCGCAGCACCACCACGATCCCCAGCAGCAGACAGGTCAGCGCCCCGAGTTCCCAGACCGCGAGCTGCACGGCGTCGGCGCCCTCGGGCAGCTCACCGTAAAGGGCCGTTAACGACTTGGATATCCTACTCATCGCCACGGCACGCGCCAGATCGGCGGCTGTGGCGTAGGTGGTCGCGTAGTTCGGGGCGAGCAGGGCGGTCAGCAGAGCGGTCGCCGTCGGCAGGGCCAGCAGCCAGGCGCGTTCCTCCCGGGCGATGATGCGGGCGGTGCGCAGGGCGTGTCGCATGAACGTCGGCGGCGTGATCATCGGGCCTGGCCCTCGTAGTGACGCAGGAACAGGTCCTCCAGGGACGCCGGGGTGCAGGTGATCCCCTGGGCGCCCGCGGCAATGAGGGCGCTCAACGTCTCCGGAACCTCGGCAGCGGGAACCGACATCCGCGTCACACCATCGGTTCCCGGTGGCGGAGCGTTCGAGCCTCGGGGGAGAGCGGGAGCGGCGCCGTCGGGGAGGCGGCAGGTAATGGTCGAGTTGCGCAAGTGCCGCAGGGCGGCCAGCGTGCCGGTCTCCACGGTGCGCCCGTCCTTGATGATGGTGACCGCGTCGCATACGCGGTCGACCTCGTCCAGCAGATGGCTGGACAGCAGCACCGTGCGGCCCCCGGTGGCCGCCTCGCGCACACAGGTCTGGAAGACCTCCTCCTGGAGCGGGTCGAGCCCGGTGGTGGGCTCATCCAGGATGAGCAACTCGCAGGGCGCCGCCAGGGCCGCGATCAGGGCCACCTTCTGCCGATTGCCCTTGGAGTAGCTGCGCACCGGCTTGGAAGGATCCAGGCTGAATGCCTCGATCAGCTCCGCCTCACGGCGTCGATCGCGGCGGCCGCGCAGCGCGGCGAAGGCATCGAGCGTCTGCGCCCCGGTCAGACTCGGCCACAGCGCCACATCCCCGGGCACATAGGCGGTGCGACGGGTAATGGCGCCCGCCTCCTGCGCCGGATCACGGCCCAGCACCCGTACCTCGCCGGAATCGCGACGGTACATGCCCAGAAGTACCCGAATCGTGGTGGACTTGCCGGCGCCGTTGGGGCCGAGGAAGCCGTGGACCTGACCGCGGCGCACGTGCAGGTCCAGGCCGTCCACGGCGTGCAGGCGGCTAAAGGTCTTGACCAGTCCGGCAACCTCGATTGCCGGTTCCTGGATCGGTGAACCGACGGGGGCTGGCCTGGTGACAGTAACTGTGGGTGTCATGCGCCCAGGTTCGGGTGCGACGTCGCGTCACACTCAAGGTGTTGCGCGCCAGCGGGCGATCGCTTCTGTTAGTTGCCGTTCCATTTCGCCGGCCAATCGGGCGCCACCGGCTCCAAGGTGTGCAAACAGCTTGAACAGGGGCGCAATGGCAGCGGCATCAACGCTATCGGCGAGTTCACGGCAACGCCGTGGGCCGAGCGTGCGCTCGAACCGCGCAATGTTCTTTGCGGCCTGTGCCTCGACCTGGGAGTCGGTCAGACTGTCGGTGTCCTGACCGTAGGCCACGAGCGCGTCGGCGTCCTCGCCGTCGTTCGGTCCGGGGAACAGGTACTGTGCCTCGGGCGGCATGTGCCCGCTGTAGCAGGCCACATCGACCAGGTCACGGTCGCGGCGCACGGCCGCCCGTGTCCGCTCATCGGGGGCCTCCGCCTCCAGCCGGTCGAAGAAGGCGACCATGCGCGGCGGCATGGGGGAGACGGTCAAGCCCTCTCGCGCGCGCTCCAGCAGGGAGGCGAGCATGTCGCGCTGGCGGGTCACCTCCGTCAGATGCTCCTCAATCACGGCCAGGGCTCCGGACAGGTCGTCGAGCACGGCGGCATCCGTGGAGACCACTTCGTCGGTGGGGGAGTCCAGGATGCGGGCGATGGACTTCAGCGGGACGCCGGCCTGGACCAGCCAGCGGATGCGTGACAGGCGAGCCACATGGCTTATGTCGTAGTCGCGCCAGCCGCCGCGCTCTTCGGGCACGGGCAGAAGACCCTGCTTGTGGTAGTAGCGCACGGTGCGGACCGTGGTGCCGGTGAGTCGGGCAATTTCGGCGACGCGCATGGGAGGGGGCTTTCTCCTTCGGTCGAGTCCAGGCGTCCCGGCTCAGGGCAGGTCCGGGTCCTGGGCACCCAGGACGGCCTCGCGCAGCACGCGGGCGTGGGTGTGTACGTGGTCGTGGCCGGCGAACAGCAGCGTCACCCGGCCGGCCAGGGCGCGACGGCGCAGCTCCGCCACGGCTGCGGCCGCCTCGGGCCGCTCGGCGAGTTCGGCGCGGTAGGCGTCGACGAACCGCGGCCAGTCCAGCTCGCCGGAATGGAATGCCTTGCGCAGCGTCGTCGTGGGGGTGGCGTCCTTCGCCCAGTCGTCCAGCGCGGCCCGCTGCTTGCTCACTCCCCGCGGCCACAGCCGGTCCACGAGCACCCGCAGGCCGTCGTCGGGCGCCGGAGCCTCACGCACCCCCTTCAGGACGACGGCGTCGGAACAGGGCAGGGCGGCGGACGGGACGACGGGGCCGGAGGCGGGGCTCATGGCACCACCGTAGGCGTCCACGGCCCCGCCGTCACCGGCCCAACAACGGCTGTTCAACGCCACAGCCTGGTGCTGAGCCAAGCCGCGAACCCCACGACAGGGACACAGCCGATCAGCGCCACGATCGTCTCCATGCCGATGATGAACAGGTAGGCGATCAAGCCCGACGCCGCCAGCCAGACGGCCGCGATGCGCAGGGCCGGTGGCAGTGCGGTGACCAGGTACGCGCCGAGGGCGATGAGCACCAGGCCCCCGGCCGCGAAGGACATGAAGTCGCCGCTGAACATGCTGACCGGCACGACCGTGCCTCCCCAGACTATGGTGAGAATCCCGCAGGCGGTCAGGCAGATCCCGGTGATGGCGCGGCCGCTCAACCGGATCTTGATGTTGCTGGTCGTCATTTTGCTCTCCTTACGGAAGGTTGTCGGATGTGACTGTTCGCCGTGAGGCGGGCATCAAACGTTGGTCGTCGAGGCCGCCAGAGCACGCCCCCAGGTGCGGGCGGCCGCCTCCTCGCCGTCGGCCAGGGGCCCCGACTGCCCTTGAACCAGGAAGCTCCTGATCGACGGCGCATCCCGACCCCGCCCGCGCCGCAGAGCCTTGATAATCGCCTTGGCCGCCGAGCCGCTCAGCCAGCTCTTGGAGGTCACCGTGTCAAAGACGGCCGTGGTGAGGACGGGCGGAATGGTGGTGCGCGCCAGCCATTCGCGCATGCCGCTGTTCGGCGCGGCGGCACCGGCCTGCTTACCCGCCTGAGTGCGCGTGGCCGTGGTCGGCAGTCCCCGGTTGTGGGTGGGAGCTCCCAGAATCAGCAGATCGAGCTTCGCGGGCAGCGAGGCGGGTGCTTGGACCGCATCAAGGACCCGGGCCTGGGCGCCGGCATCCGTGAGCCCGGCGGCTACGGCGTCGGCGATCGTCCGGGTGTTGCCGAAGCAGGACTCGATGACGATGAGCGCGGTGGGTGCGGTGGCCATGGTTCCTCCCGGTTGTCGGCGGTGCCCCGGGTGGGGCGGACGCACCCAGCGTCGGGTGTGACGTTGCGTCGCACGCAAGCGGGTACCGGTTGCGATGGCCCGGTTCGGAGCTGCTGGCGGCCCGGCGGTGAGCAACCTTCGAGTCGAGCCACAACTCATCGAACTGTGCGCCCGGAGTTAGGCACTGCCCGCCACCTTGCCAGTGGGACCGCAGGGGACTCGCAGCTGCACGTCGTGGGATGGAGGCCGGCGGGCCGTAGGGCTCCGCCAACCAGCCGCTCACGGTCGTGTCCGTGAGCGAAACACATCCACGACCTGCAGAAGAGGGAGAACAGCATGACTGTGCGAATCGGAATCAACGGCTTCGGTCGGATCGGCCGCACCTACCTAAGGGCCGCCCTGGCCAACCACGCGGACATCGAGGTGGTCGCCGTCAACGACCTCACCGACGCCGCCACGCTGGGCGTCCTGCTCGAATGGGACTCCGTCAGTGGCCGCCTGGACGATGTCCACGTTGACGGCGACGCGCTCGTAGTGGGCGGCCGCCGCATCGCGGTCTTCTCCGAGCCCGATCCCGCAGGTATCCCGTGGGACAGCGTGGGGGCCGATGTGGTCATTGAGTCCACCGGCTTCTTCACGGACGCGGCCAAGGCCGCTGCGCATCTGGAGGGCGGCGCGAAGAAGGTCATTGTCTCGGCTCCCGCGAAGGGCGACGTCCCCACCTTCGTCCTCGGCGTCAACGACCGTGAACTCGACGTCAATGCCGCCGACGTCTTCTCCAACGGCTCGTGCACCACGAACTCGCTGGCACCGCTGGCGAAGGTCCTCAACGATCTGGTGGGCATTGAGACCGGCCTCATGACCACGATCCACGCCTACACCGGCGACCAGCGCCTGCACGACGCACCGCATCGCGACCTGCGCCGTGCCCGTGCCGCGGCCGAGTCGATCATCCCGACCTCCTCGGGAGCGGCCCGCGCCATCGGGGCCGTCATTCCCGAACTCGAAGGCCGCCTGACCGGGGCCGCCCTGCGTGTGCCGGTTCCCGTTGGCTCAATCACCGACCTGACCGTCGTCGCCCGCCGGACGGCGACCGTCGAGGAGATCAATGCGGCCTTCCGGGAGGCAGCGACCAACGGGTCGCTCGCCGGGTATCTGCAGTACTCCGAGGCACCCATCGTCTCCCGCGACATCGTCGGCAACCCGCACTCGTTGATCTTCGACGCCCCGCTGACCGCGGTCATCGGCAACGAGGTGAAGGTCTTCGGCTGGTACGACAACGAGTGGGGCTTCTCGAACCGGCTCGTCGAGTTCTCCTACATGGTCGGCTCTCAGCTGGCCGCCTGACGTACGACTTCTCGTCACACGTACGCGTTTTGGAGTTATTCAACATCCCTACGCGGGGAAAGCTCCAAAGCGCGTACGTGAGAGGCGAACGCGTACGTGAGATGGAGCGCCGCTGCCGCGGTGGGGCCAAGCCGCATCCGGAAGGCTCAGAGCTGGGAGCCGGCCACGGCGAAGGTGTCGCACTGCTGCAGGGAGCCCGACTCCATGCCGGTGGTGAACCAGCGCACCCGCTGCTCGGAGGAGCCGTGCGTCCAGGTGTCGGAGTTGACGGTCCCGCTGGAGCGCTGCTGAATGTGGTCGTCTCCCACCGACTCGGCGGCGTTGATGGCGGTGGCGATCTCGGCCTGGGTGGGTTCGACCAGGAAGGCGGTGCCCGTGTCGGGGTCAACGGTCGTGGCTGCGTAGTGCACCCACACGCCCGCATAGCAGTCGGCCTGCAACTCGGTGCGCACCGAGTCGGAGTCCGCGCCCGTGCCCGAGCGGTCCGTGGAACCCATGACGCCCAGCAGGTTCTGGATGTGGTGGCCGAACTCGTGGGCGACGATGTACTCCTCCGCCAGCGGCGTGTCCTGGGCGCCCAGTGTGGACTCCATGTCGGAGAAGAAGCTCATGTCCAGGTACACGTTGGAGTCACCCGGGCAGTAGAAGGGGCCGACGGCGCTGGTGGCCGAGCCGCACGCCGTCGACACCGACTGCCCGTCCCACAGGATGAAGCCCGGCTCGGCATAGGCGGTGCCGGCCTGGCCGGGCAGCTGCTCATCCCACACCGCGTCCAGCGACTCCGCGGTGGCGATCATGCGGCACTGGGTGTACTGGTTGGCGGCCTGGCCACTGGTGCACATGGAGGTGTCGATGGTGGAGGAGGTGGAGGTGCCGGAGGCCGCGTCCTGCCCGCCCAGCAGACCGGACAGGTCCACTCCGGTCACCTGCGAAAGCAGGAAGACCGCCAATACGGCCAGCACGGAGCCGCCCCCGATGACGGCGCCACGGCCACCGGAGCGCGTCTGCACCCGGTTGGGATCGAGCTTGATGTTGCGGTTGAATGACACGGAACCCACCTCATTGCCGGGGCGTCGCTGCGCTGATTGTTTGCGGTCTGCGCCCAAGGCTAGCGGACACGGCGGATCCCGGTGACGCATCGGTGCGCCGTCGCCCCCACCACGAGTACCCTGGAGCCGTGCTGTACGACCTGCTGTACAAGACCGTCTTCGCCCGCATCGACCCCGAGACCATCCACGACGTCTGCGTGGAGGCGATCGAGGCCACCAGCAAGGTGCCGCTTGTGCGCGACGTCGTCCGGCAAGCCGTGGGGCGGCGCCCCGCCTTCCCCGTGCCGTCCGCGAACCAGGGCGGCCCATTCGTCCGCCCCGTCCCCGGGATCCTCGGCCTGGCCGCCGGCATGGACAAGGAGGGACAGGCCGTGGAGGGCATGGACATGCTCGGCTTCGGCTTTGTGGAGGTGGGTACTTTCACCGCCCGTCCTCAGCCCGGCAACGACAAGCCGCGCATGTGGCGCTACCCGACCATCCGCGCCGTACGCAACCGCATGGGCTTCAACAACTCCGGTGCCGACGAGGCCGCCGCGCGGCTGCGGCATTTGCGCTCCACCGTGCGGGGCCGCTCCATCGTTGTCGGCGCCAACATCGGTAAGACCAAGACCACGCCGCTGGAGCAGGCCGCCCAGGACTACGCCTACTCCGCCTCGAAGGTCGCACGCTGGGTCGACTACCTGGTCGTCAACGTCTCCAGTCCCAACACCCCCGGGCTGCGCAGCCTGCAAGAGGTCGAGTCGCTGCGGCCGATCCTCACCGCCGTGCGCCAGGCCGCCGACGCCGCCGCTCACAGGCACGTGCCGCTACTGGTCAAGATCGCCCCGGACCTGGCTGACGAGGACATCGACGCCGTCGCCGACCTGGTCCTGGACATGAAGCTGGACGGGGTCGTCGCCACCAACACCACCATCGACCACGACCTGGGGGAGGGCGGCCTGTCCGGTGCGCCCCTGCTGCCGCGCTCGCTACAGGTGGTGCGTCGTCTGCGCAACCGGATGGGGGAGGGCCCCACGATCATCGGCGTCGGCGGGATCTCCTCCATCATGGACGCCGAACTCATGCTCGACGCCGGCGCCGACCTGCTGCAGGCCTACACGGCGTTCATCTACAACGGCCCGGCCTGGCCCGGCCGCATCAACCGCGCCCTGGCGACCAGCCCGCGTCACCTGCGCTGACCCCGTCTCGCTCCCATCACCGAGGTCGGCTGATCTTACGTGCCGAGGTCGGCTGATCTTACGTGCCCAGATCGGTGGAAGATACGCACCGAGACCGGTCGAAATGGTGCGTGCCATCCGACCGGTCTCGGCTATTCGGGTACTTGGTTGACCAAACAGAGTGCGTCAGGCCGGACGCTGCTCGGGGGAGCGGGTCAGGGCTGGATCGCGCTCGACGACGTCGCCCAGAGCCGCATCGATTGCGACCATGACCTCGTCGCCCAGCTTCACACCGGAGGCCTTGACGTTCTCGACCAGCTGCTCCGGCCGCGAGGCGCCCACCAGCGCCGCGGAGATGAAGTCGTGCTGGAGCACCCAGGCGATGGCCAGCTGCGGCATGGACAGCCCGGCGTCGTCGGCAATCGGCTTCAGCTGCTGCACCGCGGTGAGCACGTCGTCGCGCATCCAGCGGCTGATCATCTCCTTGCCGCCCTTCTCATCGGTGGCGCGCGAGCCGGCAGGCGGCTGCTGCCCGGGCAGGTACTTGCCGGACAGGACCCCCTCGGCCATCGGCGACCAGACGATCTGGCCCATGCCGAGCTCAGTCGAGGTCGGCACGACCTTGTCCTCGATGACGCGCCACAGGGCGGAGTACTGCGGCTGGTTGGACACCAGCCGGAAGCCCATCTGGGTGGCGAGCTCCTGGCCGGCCCGGATCTGCTCGGCGGTCCACTCCGAGACGCCGATGTACAGGGCCTTGCCGGCGCGCACCACGTCCGCGAAGGCCTGCATGGTCTCCTCCAGCGGGGTGGCGTAGTCGTAGCGGTGCGCCTGGTAGAGGTCGACGTAGTCCATGCCCAGGCGGCGCAACGAACCGTCGATGCCCTCCATGATGTGCTTGCGGGACAGGCCGACGTCGTTGGGGCCCTTGGGGCCGACGGGCCAGTACACCTTGGTGAAGATCTCCAGGGATTCGCGCCGCTGCCCCTTCAGCGCCTGGCCCAGCACCTCCTCCGCGACGGTGTTCGCGTACACGTCTGCGGTGTCGAAGCTGGTGATGCCCAGGTCGAGTGCCGTGTGCACGCAGTCAATGGCGGTGTCGGCCTCCACCTGGGAGCCGTGGGTGAGCCAGTTGCCGTAGGTGATTTCGGTGATCTTGAGTCCGGAGCTGCCGAGATGACGATATGCGACCATGACACCAGCATAGACCAGTAAGTACCTCCATGGAACAATCCCGCCCCATCGATCTGCAGGACGTCATATCAACCGACCTCGGCGAGGGGGAGGGGCGCTCGGCCACTCGGGCGCTTATTCGCTCATTCGGGGTACTGGCGGCGCGCCACCTGGGGGGCGGGCTGGCGCCAGCGCCGCAGGTTGAAACAGCGGGAGAAGATGTACCAGAAAATGTGCCCCTGCGACTGGACCTTCTCCTGGCCGAACTTGGCGTACAGCCGCCGCCGCAGCAGCCGCCAGCAGATCACGGCGTCGATCATCGCGATGAACAGGAACAGGTAGACCGCCAGCATGAAGTAATAGCTGAGCAGCGTGTTCCGCGAGGAGAAGCCGATGAACACGATGATCAGCAGGAAGCTGAAGGGGATGAACAGCTCACCGAGCGAGTAGCGGGCGTCGATGTAGTCGCGGATATAACGCTTGATCGGACCCTTGTCGCGGGCGGGCAGGTAGCGCTCGTCGCCGGTCTGCATGGCCTGGCGCTGGCGCTCCCAGGCCGCATCCTGCCTGGCGCGGGCCTCCCGCTTGGCCGCCTTGCGGTCCGCGGGCACGATCGGGTGCACGTTGCGGGCCTGCGCATCCTTGCGCTTGGGGGTGGGGCGGCCCTTCTTACCGGAGGTCTTGGCGGGGGCGGCCGTGGCGGCCTCGGCGGCATCGCCGGACCGGTCGCGCTTGATGAACGGCAGCTTCTCTAACAGGCTCACGGGCCACAGGTTAGCGGCTCAACCGCGCTACCCTGCAACTCATGATCAATGCCGACGCCGTTTCCGCCGCCGTCCACGACTCCTTCGACCGGGTTGTCCGCGACCTGACCGAATTGGTGGCCATCCCCTCCGTCTCTGCCTCCGGGCACGACCCCGCCCAGGTGGAGCGCTCCGCGGAGCACGTGGCTGCGCTGCTGCGCGACGCCGGCCTGGAGGCCCGCGTCACCTCGGTGCCCGGCCCCGACGGCCCCGGTCGTCCGGCGGTGCTGGCCCACCGTGACGGCCCGGTCGGTTCCCCGCGCGTGCTGCTGTACGCCCACCACGATGTGCAGCCGGTCGGCGACCCCTCCAAGTGGCGCCAGCCCGACCCCTTCACCGCCGAGCGGCGCGGCGAGCGGCTGTACGGGCGGGGCACCGCCGACGACGGCGCCGGTGTCATCTCCCTGGTGCACGCCCTGCGGTTGGCGGCCGAGCTGAACGACGGCCAGCTGCCCTGCTCGGTGACCGTGTTCATCGAGGGGGAGGAGGAAGTCGGGTCGCCGTCCTTCGAGGCGTTCCTGGACGCCTACCGCGAGCAGCTGGAGGCCGACGTGATCGTGGTGGCCGACTCCTCCAACTGGCGGGTGGGGGTGCCCGCACTGACCACCTCCCTGCGCGGGGTGATCCAGGTGGATGTGCGTCTGGACGTGCTCGACCACGCCCTCCACTCCGGCCAGTACGGCGGTCCGATCATCGACGCCGTTACCGCCATGTGTCGGCTGGTGGCGACCCTGCACGACGACGTCGGCGATGTGGCCGTGCCCGGTCTCGTCTCCCGGCCCGTGGCGGCCGGCGCCCCGGACTACTCCGACGCCGACTTCCGCGCCGACGCCGGCGTGCTGGAAGGCGTGAGGCTGGCGGGCAGCGGTGAACTGACCGCCCGGCTGTGGACCAAGCCGGCGCTGTCCGTCATCGGCATGGACGTGACGCCGCTGCGGGTGGCGGGCAACGTGCTCGCCCCCTCCTGCACCGCTCGACTCTCGATGCGCATCGCCCCCGGGCAGGACCCGGCCGCCGCACTGGCGGCCCTGAGCACTCATCTGGAGACCCATGCGCCCTTCGGGGCGCGGGTGACGGTCAGTGCGGGCGAGATGGGCCCCGCCTTCGACGGTGGTGCCGACAGCCCGGCCGCCCGCGCCGCCCACTGGGCGCTGACGCAGGCCTTCGGCACTGAGGCGGTCAACATCGGCCAGGGCGGCTCCATCCCCTTCATCGCCACGCTGAAGCAGACCTTCCCGGACGCCCAGGTACTGGTCACCGGCATTGAGGACCCGGATACGCGCGCCCACAGCGAGGACGAGTCCATGCACCTGGGCGACCTCGAGCGCATCGTCGCCGCGGATGTCCTGCTGCTCGCGCGCCTCGGCGGCGTGGCGTCCGCCGACTGACCTCGCGCAGGCGGACACGTATATGCGCGTACTTCTGGCGCCCGGCCCCATGTACCCCGAGCCGGGCGGTGTCCCGCTGGTGACCCCGGAAACCGGCCTGGCTGCGGCCGCCGCCGCAGACGCACTCGCCTCCGGTTGGGCGGGCGAGCGCCCCGACGACGTCCTCACGCTGCTGCCGCTTCCCGACGGCGGCCCCGGCACCGCCCAGGCGATCCCCGCCGCGGCGGTCATCTCCCGCGCGGTGCTGCAGGCCCGCGGGCCGTTGGGGGAGGTCCGCGAGGTGGACCTGCTGCGCCTGCGGCCTGCGGTCGCGCCCCGCGCGGGCGCGACGGGAGCCACCTGGCTGCTGGACGCCGCTCGGCTGGTCGGTCTGCCGTCCGGCCGCGATGAGGCGGCCCGCGAGGCCGAGGCCGGGACGACGCTGGGGCTGGGACAGGCGCTGGCCGCGGCGCTCGGTGCTACCGCTCCCGGTGACACGCTGATCGTTACCCTGGCATCCACAGCCGTCCACGACGGCGGAGCGGGAGTGCTGGACGGCATGGGCGGTCTGGAAGCCGCCCGGGGACTCTGCGATGGACGTGAGCTGCTGCTCGCCCTGGCCGACGACACGCCGCTGGGGGGTGTGTCCGGCGCCGGCCAGAGCCTGAGCGACCTAACCAGCCTGTCTAGCGCGCGTGCGCAGGTGCTGAACCGGCGGGCCTGCGCCGCGGCGTCGCAGATCGCGGCCCGGGTCGCCGTGCCCCGGCCGGACTCGCTCCCGGTGGTCGGCGGCGAGCCCACGCAGGCACAGTTGCTATCCGCCACCGCCCGGGGCACGGGGGCCGGCGGGGGAGCGGCGCTGGTGTTGCGGGCCCTCGGCGCCCGCGCCCTGCCCGGCCCCCGCGTCTTGGCGCTGCTGCTGGGTCTGGAGGATTCCGTGGACGGGCAGGATCTGGTGGTGACCGCCACCGGCGAGGCCTACGACGTCGTCGCCGACTCCGTGACCGCGGTGGTCGGTGAGGCGGCTGGGGCCTGGGCTCTGCCGACGGTGCTGGTGGCGGGCCGGTTGGCCGTGCCGCGCGGTGAACTCGCGGAGGCGGGCATCGTGTCGGCGTACTCG
Organism: Actinomyces sp. Z5; assembly: GCF_003287795.1. Lineage (NCBI taxonomy): Bacteria > Bacillati > Actinomycetota > Actinomycetes > Actinomycetales > Actinomycetaceae > Actinomyces > Actinomyces sp. Z5. Next base: position 90,709 of record NZ_QMIN01000076.1, on the reverse strand, counting down.
CTTGAACAGCCGCGCACGGTGGAAGACCAGGTGTGGAATGCCGGCGGGGCGGTGGCAGTGGGCGCGCGGTTGGAGGCGATCGGCGCGCGGCTGGCCCGCACCTGGTCCCGCTGAGAGCCTCGCACCGACCTCGGCGGGATTTGGGACCGGGGGAAGAGATCAGGAGACCATGGTGTGCGGGGCGGGGGCCGTGGAGCCGCGCACAATCAGGTCGGGCTTGAACAGCAGTTCCGTGTCGGCCGGATGCTCGCCGGCGATGGCGGACAGCAGTGTGGTTACCGCCGCCCGGCAGATCGCGGCCACCGGCTGACGCACCGTGGTCAGTGGGGGGTTCATCATGGGAATCAGCGGGGAGTCGTCGTAGCCGATGACGGACACGTCCTGCGGGACGTGCTTGCCGGCGGCGCGCACCCCGGAGATGACGCCGAGCGCCATAATGTCCGACCCGCAGATGATGCCGGTGCAGTCCTGCTCCAACAGCCTGCCTGCGGCGCTGGCACCGCCCTCATAGGTGTACAGCGTTTCCACGATGCGCAGCGGCTGGTCGGGCAGGTTGGCGCGCATGCCGTCCTCATAGCCGGCGGTCTTGCGCTGTGCGGGCACCATTCGCCCGGGGCCGGTCGCCAGACCGATGCGGGTGTGCCCGAGGCTGGCCAGGTGGTCTACCGCCATGCGGGCCGCGGCCCGATCATCGGTGGCGAATCCGGGCACCTTGATGGTGGATGCGTTGCCGTTGACGGTTACCAGGGGCACGCCCCGGTCCCGCAGCCGCTGGTAGCGAGTGACGTCGCCGCCGGTGTCGGAGTGGCGGCCGGACACGAAGATGATGCCGGCCACGCCCCGGTCCACGAGCATCTCAATGTACTCGTCCTCGCTGGTGCCACCCGGCGTCTGGGTGCACAGCAGCGGGGTGTGCCCGCTGGGGGCGAGTAGCTGCTCGATCTCCTGAGCGTATAGCGGGAAGATCGGGTTGGTGAGCTCGGGAACGATCAGCCCCACCAGTCCCTTCGAGGTCTGGCGGAGTGACTCCGGGCGTTCGTAGCCGAGCAGGTCGAGGGCGACGAGCACCTGACGTCGGGTCGCTTCGGCTACGTTCGACTTGTCGTTGAGAACCCGTGACACGGTCGCCGTCGAGACGCCCGCCTGCTCGGCGATGTCGGCGAGGGTGATGCGCTGTTGCACGATGCCAATCCTAAAGGGAAACCGACCGATACTGCCGCCACGCGGCGGTACTTGGTACGGGTTGAGACGAGCCATGCATACCGCGCCTAGTGCGTGCAGATCTTATCGGTGCGGGGAAGCACCGCTCTCAAAGTGACGATGGCCGAACCGGGTCCGGTGGCGTTCACGGTCAAGTGGCCGTCCGCGCCGCCGATCACGGTGACGTCGACGCCGTCCATTGCATGCACGTCGTCCACCGCCCCTGCGGGCAGGCACGCCAGCGGCAGGTCCACCGTGGCACCGGCGGCACGGGCCAGCGCCACCAGCACGTCGCCATCCGGGTGAGTGCGCAGCCAGACCAGCAGGTCCTCGTCGGCGTACACCCAGCGCATGCCGCCGCGGCGCAGCGCCGGCAACTCGTGGCGCAGCCGCCCCAGGTGCCGGTAGCGCCCCAGGGCGACGCGGTCCACCGGCCCCCAAGCGCCGTCGGGGCCGAGCTCGTCGGTGGGGGCGGCGCCCGGCGGGGCGGTCCACGGCATGGTGGTGCGGGAGTGCTCGCCGGTGCGTCCCGTGGCTCCGAGCTCATCGCCGGAGAACACCGTCGGCACGCCCGGTGCGGTGAACAGGGCGGTGGCCGCCACCAGTTGTGCCTCCCGGGAGCCGACGACGGTGCGGATGCGCGGCGTGTCGTGCGAGCCCAGCAGGTTCATGGAGTGGGTGATGGAGGTGGCCGGCATGTGTGCGGTGTACTCGCGCACCCCCTGGGAGATCGGCCCGCCGGGAAGGCGCGGGATCCCGGTGGGGATACCCAGCCAGTTCAGGCCGTCGGCCGGGTCGGGGTGGGCCAGCCAGGACCACAGCGGCCGGGTGAACCCGTGGTAGTTCATGGTGCCCTGCCAGCCGGTCCCGGTCAGGTCGCCGGAGGCGTCGTGCCCGTGCTCAGCCACCAGCCATAGCTGGCGTCCGGTGACGGCCCGCCGGAACCAGTCGTGAGTGACGCCCGTGTGGTTGGTGGTCAGGTCCAGCACCAGCCGCATGTCGCGGTCGTGCAGGGCCTGAGTCAGCCGGGCCAGCGCCGCGTCGCCGCCGAGCAACGCGTCCACGTGGTCGAAGCTGGTGGAGTCGTAGCGGTGCACGGAGCCGGCCGGGAAGACCGGAGTCAGGTAGACGGTGTTGACGCCCAGCTCTTGCAGGTAATCCAGGTGATCGACGATTCCATCCAGATCGCCGCCGTACCAGGCCGCTCCGCTGGGGTCTCCCGCGACCGGCGGCTCGTCGAGCCACGCGTGTGCCTGCGCCCAGGCGGGGGCGGTGCGTTCACGCGGTGGGGTATGGGCGGAGAAGCGGTCCGGGAAGATCTGGTAGCACACGGCGTCGAGTACCCAGTCGGGCGCATCGTCTTCGGCCAGGACCCGGAAGTCCATGGCGTCGGGGACGTCGTGGTCGGCCAGGCCGGCGGCGTGGAACCAGACGTAGGGGCGGTCGGAGTCCGGCGTCAGCAGCAGGAACCGGTAGTGGTTGGTGGGGTTGACGAGCCGGAGGGTCGCCTCCCACCAGGCCCCGGCGTCGGTGCGGGCCACCAGCTGGGCGGCGGACAGGGACGGCTCGCCGTCGACCACCTGGCGCAGGATGATGTGCTCGGGTTGCCAGGGGGCGGGCACCCACAGTCTGGCGGTGAGTTCGGCGCCGGGGCGGCGCGTGCCCAGCAGGTAGGCGGGCCCGGTGTCATGATGGGGCTGGTTCAGATAGTGCGTGGTGTTCAGACAGGTCATTGATCGGTTCTTGGGATGGCTATTACGGGCGGGGTCAGCCCTTGACGGCGCCGGCGGTGGCGCCGCCGACGATGTACTTCTGCAAGTACTGGAACAAGGCGATTACCGGCACCATCGTCATGACCGAGCCGGCGGCGAAGATGCCGAGGTTGTTGGAGCGGTCGCCGGAGAGCATGCCGTACAGGCCGACGGCGAGGGTCTTCTTGGAGTCGTCGGTCAGGAAGATCGAGCCCAGCAGGAACTCGGAGATGATGCCGACGAAGGCCAGCAGGAAGGTGGTCGCCAGGATCGGCTTCAGGGAGGGCAGCAGAATGCGGTAGAAGACCTGCCAGTGGGTGCAGCCGTCGAGGATGGCGGCCTCGTCGAGCTCCTTGGGAATGGTGTCGAAGGTACCCTTGATCAGCCACACCTGCCCCAGGGCGCCGCCCATCAGCGCCAGGCAGTAGCCCAGCAGCGTGTTCAGGCCGATGCTGGGCAGCACGTCGCCGATGCCGGAGATCATGTTGTAGATGGCGATCATCGACAGGGTGGTGGGGAACATCATGATCAGCAGCAGCGCCAGCAGGCCGCCGCGGCGCCCCTTGAAGCGGAAGCGGCTGAAGGCGTAAGCGGCCAGCACGGAGAAGAAGATCTGCGCCGCGGCCACGACCGCGCACACGATCATGGTGTTCAGGTACCAGCGGGTGAATGGCCCCTTGTCGCCGCCCAGCAGTGTCTGGTAGTTAACCAGGCTTACCCGGGTGGGGATCAGCGAGGTGGAGGCCACGGTGCCCAGGGGGTTCAGCGAGGCGGAGATGACGTACAAGATCGGGAAGGCGGCGAACACGAGCGCCAGCACGCCGACGACGTGACGCCAGCCGATCTCGCGGAACCACCGGCTGAAAGGCATCTGGTTCTGTTTCGGTGCCGTCTCGGGGACGCCGGTGGGGCGGGGCGCCGCGGAGGTGGTGGCGGATTTTGCTGCAGTCATTTTCAAACAGTCCCTTCCGACGTTTTCAGTTGATGTCTTCGAGGCGGCGGGTGGCGGTGAATTGCGCCGCGGCCAGGACACCGGTGATGACGAACAGGACGACGGAGACGGCGGAGGCGAAGCCGTAGTCGGCCCCCGATCCGCCGAAGGCGATGCGGTAGACCATCGAGATGAGGATGTCAGTGCCGCCGCGCGTGTACTCGCCGGCGGCGAAGGGTCCGCCCTCGGTGAGTAGCTGGATGGCGTTGAAGTTGTTGAAGTTGAAGGCGAAGGTGCTCACCAGCAGCGGCGCCACCGAGACCAGCAACAGCGGGGTGGTCACCCGGGTGGTGGTCTGCCAGCCGGAGGCGCCGTCGATACGGGCGGCCTCCTTCAGGTCGTCGGGGATCGACTGGAGGGCGCCGGTGCAGACGATGAACATGTAGGGGAAGCCCATCCACAAGTTGGTCAGCAGCACGGCCACCTTCGCCCAGTTCGGGTCACCCAGCCAGTTGATGTGCAGATTCAGCATCTCGTTGATCAGGCCGAAGTCGCGGTTGTAGAAGTTGGACCAGATCAGCAGCGAGATGAAACCGGGCACCGCATAGGGCAGCAGCAGGAAGGAGCGGTACAGCTTCTTGCCGCGAATACGGTCGTCGTTGAGGGTGAGGGCCAGGAAGTAGCCGAGCAGGAAGGTCAGCAGCATCGAGCCGCCGGCGAAGACCAGGGTCCAGGCGAAGGCGCCGCCCAGCTGCTTGAGCAGGCTCTGGTTGCCGAACAGGCGCTGGAAGTTGTCCAGGCCAACGTTCTGCTTCCAGGACTGGGCGAGCTTGTCGCCGTTGGCATTGACGAAATAGTCGGAGCTGCCGACCTTCTGCACCGTGTATACGTCGCCCGTCTGAACATTCGTTATCGAGTCGGCTGCTTCGTCGTACACCATCGTCTTGGTGCCCTCGAAGGCGGAGCGCACGCCCTGGACCTTGATGGCACTGGCGTCGGAGACCGACAGGGTCAGGTTGGAGATGGTGTCGTAGGCGGTGTTGATCTGCTTGCCGGTCAGGATGGTGTAGCCGTCGGCGGCGGTGACGAAGCCGTCGGTGACCGTCAGGTCCACGCCGGTGGCGGGCTGGACCGTCTCGCCGTCGGCCCCGTAAAGCACCTCGTCGGTTTCGGTGTCCACCAGGAACAGGGTGAAGGGACCCTCTTCCGCGCTGCCGGTCGTGGCCACCGACAGGTTGTACAGCGGGGAGTCGGCGGCCTGGACCACGGAGTTGTTGGTGATGGTGGTGATGGCGTCTTCCTTGGTGCCGCGGAATCCGTCACCGAAGTTCGTGAAGGCGGTCTGGATCGTCATCACGATCGGGACGATCAGGAAGACCGCCAGGAAGAAGGTGCCGGGGAAGAAGTACTTGCCCGGGATGAACCGGTGGGTGGAGTACAGCACGAAGATGGCGACGGTGGCCGTCACCACGATGAACAGCCACAGCCACATGCGCGCGGCGATGAGCAGCGGCACCAGGTAGGCGGCCAGGGCCAGGGCGGCGCCGAGGACGAGCACTCGTCCGAGCACGGAGCGGATCGTCGTGGTCCGCTCCCGCAGCGTGCGCCGGGAGGATTCGGGTTGGTCCGCGCCTGTGGCGGCGTGGGCGCCGTCTTTGTGGGCGGTTGGGGACGTCATCGTCGAAGGACCTTTCACAATGCTGAAAGAGGCTGAAAAGACAGGCGTGAAAACAGACGTGAAAACAGACAGGGCGAGCGTCCGGCCGGCTCGGGGAGCGGTCGGCGCAGGTCAGGGG
>NZ_QMIN01000076.1:70589-84726 GCF_003287795.1 Actinomyces sp. Z5 | reverse complement strand
GGGCCGGCGGCGAGGCCGCCGGCCCTCACCCGCGGTTCACAGTCCGAGCGTGGAACGGATCTCGTCGCCGGCGCTGGTCATGGTGGACTCGGGGTCCGAACCACCGACGATGTTGGCCTCGGCCATGCCCAGCGGGCCCCAGACGGCGGACATCTCGGGGATTGCCGGCATCGGGTCGGCGTTCTCTGCAAACTCCATGAACTTGACCATGTTGGCGTCGCTCGACTCCAGCTTGCTGGCCAGGTCCTCCTGGACCGGCGGCAGCGGGTTGATCGCGTACATGGCCTCCGCGATGGTGGAGTCCTTGGCGACGTCGGCCACGAAAGTCTCCGCAAAGGCCTTGTTGGCGCCGGCGGCGGCCACGTAGAAGGCGTTGACGCCGGCGAAGGGGCGGGCGTCCTCCATGCCCTCGAAGCCGGGGATCTTGGACAGCTCGAAGTTGATGCCGGCGGTGTTGATGTCGCCCAGTGCCCAGGGGCCGGAGATCAGGTAGGCGGCCTTGCCCTCGGTGAACAGGGAGATGGCGTTGTCGCTGGTGACGGAGGTGGCCAGCACGCCCTGCTCGCCCAGTCCACCGATCTTCTCGGCGGCGGCGATGGACCCCTCGCCGCCGACGCCGACGTCGGTGGCGTCCAGGGAGCCGTCGCTCTTGGTGCCGAACAGGTAGCCGCCGCCGGAGGTGTACAGCGGCTCCATGTGGTAGGCGTCTCCGGACTCGCCCACGGGCAGGGAGAGCACGACGTCGGCGCCGGAGGCCTGGCCGGCCTCGACGAGCTCCTCGATGGTGGCGGGCTCGGTGACGTCGGTGAGGTCCGTGTTGACGAACAGGCCCAGCGTTTCCACGCAGTAGGGCACGCCGTAGTACTGGCCGTCGTAGGTCACGGCGTCTAGGGCGACCTGGCTGTAGTTGGACTCGGCGGCCGAGTCGAGGGTGATGGGGGAGATGGCGCCGTTCTGCACCAGGTTGCCGATCCAGTCGTGTGCGGCCACGATCATGTCCGGGCCGTTGCCGGCCGAGTTGGCGGCGATGAAGTTGGATTGCAATTCGTCGTTGGCGACTGTTTGCACCGCCACGGTGATGTCCTGTTCGTCGCCCCACTGCTGGGCGATGTCCTTGAGCGCGCCCGCCTTGACCTCGTCGGTCCAGATGACCAGGTCGGCGTTGGTGTCGCGGACGACCTGCTCGTCGGTGGAGCCGTCGGTGGCTTCGGCCGGGGCCTGCGAGGCGGCGGTGGAGGTGTTGTCTGAGCCACAGGCGGCAGCGGCGGCGAGGGTGGTGGCGATAGCGGTCATAGAGAGGAACGACCGGCGATTGAGGGACACCGTGATTCTCCTTCGAATCGGATGGGAGCTTGCGATTGACGGCAAAAAATGTAACGCGCCTGTGCAAGCCATGCAAGGAGAAGGGGGTCTTGCTGCAAAGTTGTTGCAGAAAAGTACCTTAGGCGACAGTCGCCGCGGCCGCCCAGACCGTCGTCGCCGGGGGCACGACCAGGTTGTCGCCGTCTTGCCCGAGCTGCGCGGAGGACAACAGCACCTCGGCGTGCTCCGGCAACAAGAGCGCCCGCGAGGAGGTGTTGACCAGCACTAGCACATCCCGCGTCAGCGCCGTCAGCACGTCCCGTGGAGACCAGTCCAGGCCCTGCACGAAGGCGAAGGGCGCCGCTGCAAGATGGTGCTCGTGGCGTACATAGGTGGCATGGCGAACGGTGGCCAGCGGTGAGCCGAACTGGGTGCCCTGAGAAGCGGCCTGTGTCTGCACCAACTCGGCCAGCGCCAGCGGGTCGGTGGGCTTGTCTGCGTCGGGCAGACCGATCTCATCACCCTGGCGCAGGTAGACGGAGCCGGGCAGCGCCAGTACCAACGCCTGCAGTGCCAGCGCACGCCGCCGCAGCTCCGGGTCGGGCGCGGTCTCGAACCAGCGGCTGCCGTCACCGGGGTTGGCCCGATCCACCAGTCGGTAGCCGGGCAGGAAGCGCCACACGGGGGCGGCGCCGAAGCGGTCGTGCTCGCGCAGGGAATGGGTGATGGCGTCGGTGAGCGACTGGGGGTCCCAGCGTGAGAGCATGAGTCGGTCGTCGCGCAGGTGGTGCAGCCAGTCGTCCTGGAGGTGATGGCGCAGCGCGTCGGGGTAGCTGGCGGAGACGTCCGCACCCAGCGTCCCATCGGGCACGTGCTGTGCCAACAGGGACTGCATCAGCGTGAAATAGTTGCTGAGTCGTTGCAGATCCGACTGGTCCCACACCTCGGGTGGGATGATCGTGCCCAGATCCACGCCGTCGGCGCCGGCGGCGAGGAAACAGCCGGCCCTTTCCACCAGGCCTTCGAAGCCGCGTTCCTCGCCGACCAGAATCGGGTTGGCCTCGTGGGCGTGGAGTCCGGTCACCGGCCCCAGTGCGCCGGAGATGCGCACGATCACGCGCAGACCCTGCTCGTGGGCGCGATCGGCGAAGCGGCGGAACTCGGCGATGTCGGTGCTGGTAGCCAGACGGGAAGGGCGTATCAGTACGGCCCCGAAGCCGAGGGAGACGACATGCTCGCAGATATTGCCCAGATCGCCCAGCTGCTCAGCCCCAAGCTCGGGGGAGACGACCTCGTATACGAGCGTGTCGCGCCACCACTCGACCGGGCCGGCGTATGCGCGGTGGATGAGCGTCGTCGTGGTGCTCACGGCAACTGGCTCCCTTCCGCCGGGTTGTGCCCCGGACCTGCGGGCTGACCCGGGCCCGCACGGGCACGGGCGCTGCCCGATGACAAGACATCCTGCTAAGCCATTCGGCTAGAGCGTGACTCATAGTAACCCGCCGTCAGGAACGCCGCTGCCACAAGTGCTGCGATACGTTGGACTCATGTCCATCTCACATCCGCACTCACCGGCCGCCGTCGCGCCGGAGGCAGGCGGCGTCATGGGCGAGGACACCGGTGACCTGGTGGGCTACGGCGCCGACGATGTGGCGCGCTTCTTGCCCGAGCCGCCCAAGAATCCGCAGCGCACGCCCTTCGAGCGCGATCGCGCCCGGGTGCTGCACTCCTCCGCCCTGCGCCGCCTGGGCGCCAAGACACAGGTGCTGGGGCCCTCCGCGGACGACTTCGTGCGCACCCGGCTGACTCACTCCCTGGAGGTCGCCCAGGTGGGTCGCGCCCTAGGGCAGGCGCTGGGCTGTGATCCCGACGTCGTCGACGCGGCCTGCCTGTCCCACGACCTGGGCCACCCGCCCTATGGGCACAACGGGGAGCAGGCCCTGAACGTGGTGGCCGAGTCCATCGGCGGCTTCGAGGGCAATGCGCAGACCTTCCGTATCCTCACGCGCCTGGAGCCCAAGACCCTGGACGCCCACGGGCGCGGCGTGGGCGTGAACCTCACCCGCGCCAGCCTGGACGCGGTCGCCAAGTACCCGTGGGCCAAGGGCGAGGGGCCGGGCGGCCCCGGTGGTCGCTCCGCGGTCAAGTACTGCTGCTACGACGACGACCGCGAGATCTTCTCCTGGATGCGTGCCGGTGCTCCCGCCAACCGCCGTTGCCTGGAGGCCCAGATCATGGACTTCTCCGACGACGTCGGCTACTCCGTGCACGACGTCGAGGATGCCATCGCCCTGTTCAAGATGGACCCCGCCCGGCTCGCCGACCCCGCCGAGGTCGTCACCGTCGTCGACGCCACCCGTGCCTGGTACGGCGGGCGCATGAGCGCCGACGCGCTCGGCGCCGCCTGGGAGCGCCTGGCCGCGCAACCGTTCTGGATACACAGTTACACGGGGGCACTGGCGGACGCGGCACAGCTGAAGAACCTCACCAGCCAGCTCATCGGCCGTTTCGTCTCCGCAGTCGCGCGTGCCACCCGGGAGGTCTTCGGGGAGGGGCCACTGACCCGCTACGACGCCGACCTGGTCATTCCCGAGGAGACCTCCGCCGAGATCCTGGTGCTCAAGGGCGCGGCCGTGCGCTATGTGATGGCACCCCGCGAGCATGAGCCCGTCTACCTGCGCCAGCGCACCGAACTGTTCGACCTCGCCGACGCCCTGCTCGAGAGCAACGGTGCGCACCTGGAGCCCATCTTCGCGGCCGCCTGGCACCAGGCCGCCGACGACGCCGGGCGCCTCCGGGCCGTGGTGGACCAGATCGCCTCCCTGACCGACACCTCCGCGCAGGCCTGGCATGCCCGCCTGTGCGGGTTGCTGTCCGCGGTGTGAGCACTTCCCGCGGTGCAAGCCGTTACTGCCCGGCCGTGGGCGGAGTCGGCTGGGGCAATCGCCGTCCATTCCTGTCGCACCCCTCGCCTAGGATGAGGCCATGGCGGGACTGATCAAGCGCGAGGACATCGACGCGGTGCGCGAGCGCGCCAAAATCGAGGACGTCGTCGGCGAGCACGTCACGCTCAAAAGCGGGGGAGTGGGCTCCCTGAAGGGCCTGTGTCCCTTCCACGACGAGCGCACCCCCTCCTTCAACGTCCGCCCCCAGCTGGGGCTGTGGCACTGCTTCGGCTGCGGCGAGGGCGGCGACGTCATCGACTTCGTGCAGAAGATCAATCACCTGTCCTTCACGGAGGCGGTGGAGTACCTGGCCGGTCGCGTGGGCGTGCAACTGCGCTACGAGGAGGGCGGGACGGTCAAACGCGGCGTCGAGCCGGGCACTCGGCAGCGGCTGCTGGAGGCCAACCGCCTGGCCGAGTCCTGGTTCCAGGAGCAGCTGGCCACACCGGCCGCCCAGACCGGACGGGACTTCCTGACCGGTCGTGGTTTCGACCGCAACACCGCCGCCCACTTCGGGGTGGGCTATGCCCCGGAGGGGTGGGACAATCTGGCGGGCGTGCTGCGCTCCCACGGCTTCACCGAGCGGGAACTGGTGGAGTCCGGACTGTGCGGGCGCGGCAGCTCCGGGCGCATCTACGACCGCTTCCGCGACCGGCTGATGTGGCCCATTCGGGACGTCACCGGCGCCACGGTCGGCTTCGGCGGGCGCCGCCTGTCGGACGCGGACAAGACCGTCCCCAAGTACCTCAACACGCCCGAGACCGCCATCTACCACAAGGGCCAGGTCCTTTACGGCCTGGACCTGGCCAAGGCGGAGATCGCCCGCTCCCACAAGATCGTCGTCGTCGAGGGCTACACGGACGTGATGGCCGCCCACCTGTCCGGGGTGACCACGGCCGTGGCCACCTGCGGCACCGCCTTCGGCCCGGACCACGTGCGCATCGTGCGCCGCCTGCTCGGGGACGCCGCCGACCCCTCCGCCGGGGTGATCGCCGGCAACCGGACCCGCGGCGGGGAGATCATCTTCACCTTCGACGGCGACGCCGCCGGCCAGAAGGCCGCCCTGCGCGCCTATGGGGAGGACCAGCACTTCGCCGCCCAGACCTTCGTCGCCGTCGAGCCGCGCGGCCTGGATCCGTGCGACCTGCGCATGGAGGAGGGCCCGGATGCGATTCCCCGCCTGCTGAGCCGGCGCGTGCCCCTGTTCGAGTTCGTCATTCGCGCCTCCCTGGCCAACCTCAACCTGGACACCGCCGAGGGGCGCGTACAGGGCCTGCGCTCGGCCGCGCCCGTCGTCGCCGGTATCCGCGACCGGGCGCTCAAGCGCGAATACACCCGGCGCCTGGCCGGCTGGCTGGGACTGCCGGAGTCCGAGGCGGTGGGCGCCGTGCGCGCCTATGAGCGCCGCGGCGGGCACGCCGCCAACCCCGCCGGCGGGCCGGGACCGTACAGCCAGAACAGCCAGTTCGGGCCGCCCGACGAGTTGACCACGGCGGGCCCGGTCGAGCGGCCCGGCCTGCCGCCGGTGACCGATCCGGTGGAGAAGCTTGAACGGCAGGCGCTGGAGGTCATCGTGCAGGCACCACAGGTGGCGGCCCGTGTGGGTGCGGATGACATCAACGCGGTGGCCTTCTCCGTGCCGGTCCATCGCGCGGTCTTCGAGGCGATCGAAGCGGCCGGGGGAGCGGCCGAGGTGGACGGGCTCGTGCAGCAGGCGCAGGCGGCGGGACTAACGGGACCCGACGCGGTCAAGCGCGCCACCACGCACTGGCTGGAGCAGGTGCGTGCGGGTGCCATTGGGCCGATCGCCGCCGCGGTGACCGAGCTCGCCGTCGCCCCGCTTCCGCTGCCCGCCCCGCGGGGCAACCGCGAGGCCGAACCGGATCCGGACGCCGTCGAGCGCTATGCCTCGGGCGTGCTGTCCTCGCTGGCCCGCACGGGCATCAACCGGCGACTTACGGAGCTGCGCTCACGGCAACGGCGCATGAACCCTAATGAGGACGGCTACCGGGAGCTGTTCGAGGAGATCGTCGGCCTGGAGAACCGACGCATGCAGATGGCCCGCGGGGCCTGAACCGGTTAGGCTGCGAGCAGACCGCGAGGATCGCTCGGAGCAGGTCGGCGAGTAGTGGCCCGGGCGGCGCGGGGGTTACAGCCCGCGTTCGCGCAGCTCGCGCATGGCCTTGGCCCGGTTCTTGCGCGACAGGCGGTCCAGGTACAGGTGTCCGTCCAGGTGGTCGCATTCGTGCTGGATGCAACGTCCCATGAGCTCCTCGCCCTCGACGACCACCTTCTTGCCGTCCAGGTCGATGCCCTCGGCGCGCGCGTACCAGGCGCGCTCCGTCGGGTACCACAGGCCGGGCACCGACAGGCAGCCCTCCTCGCCGTCCTGGAACTCGTCCTTGGAGAGCTCGACGATCCGGGGGTTGAGGATGTAGCCGATCTCGCCGTCGATGTGCCAGGAGAAGGCGCGCAGGCTGACGCCGATCTGGTTGGCGGCCAGGCCCGCGCGGCCGTCCTCGTTGACGGTCTCGAGCAGGTCCTCCACCAGTGACTTGACGGAGTCGTCGATGTCGGTGATCGGGTCGCACACGGTGCGCAGCACCGGGTCGCCGATAATGCGGATGTCGCGGTATGCCATGGGGCCATCCTCGCACGTTCCGCGGCGCGTCTCGCACTCGGGTGCGCGTCGCCGTCGGTGGCGGCTAGCCTGAGGGGCATGATGGCGCCGATCCGTAAAGCCTCTTTCGCCCGGCCCGCATGGCGCTCCGGTGTTGCCGCGCGCCTGCGTCGCCGCGCCGCGATCCCACCCGTCCTGGCGGCAATGGTGCCCGACGACGGCCCCCTGCTCGGGGCGGTGCCACTGGTTGAGGACGACTCCCGCTGGGCCGCGGCCACCGCCAACTATCTGACGGTTGTCGGCCACGGCGGGGTCGAACTGAGGCGGGGCTGGCATGAGGTTGAGCGCGGCCGCTGGGACGCCCAGGCCGCGACCTTCACACTCACCTGGACGGATGCGACCCGCCGGCCGCTGGTGCTGACGGTGCCCGAGGCGGTCAGCCGCGGGGAGAAGGCCGTGGCGGTGGATGTCGCCCCGTTCGCCCGCGCGTTGCGGCAGGGGGTCGAGTCGGCCCTGGTGCACGCGGTCACCGGGCAGCTGCCGGCTGGTCGACGTGTAACCGTCAGTGTGCGCCGCGACTCGGATGGTCGCTTGTACACGGCCTCCGACCTGTCCACCGATGACGCAGCGGCACTGGACGCGGCCGACGGCGCGGCGCTGGAGGAGCTCATCCGGCGCGCCCGCGACGGTGTGGGACTGCCCACAGGCTGACTTTCCGGTGCGCTGGCGCCAGGTTGAGCAACGGGGCAGATTCGACGTCGGCGCCCGCGGCTTGCTAAAGTTCCACCCGCGCCAAGCGCGATCCCGCGTAGCTCAATGGCAGAGCATCCGACTGTTAATCGGAGGGTTGTTGGTTCGAGTCCAACCGCGGGAGCCGAACGTCGGCCTCGCCCTCACGGGCGGGGCTTTTGTCGTCTTCAACCAGCGCGGCACCCGCGACTGCGGCGCGTGGCTCCGTAAGGCGCTGGATCTGCTCGGAGAGTGCGGCGATTTCACCTTGTAGGTCTGCGACCTGAGCGCGCGTAGCCGCCTCCTGCTCGGCGTTCTCCTCGGCGACCAGGGAGATGATCCAGGAGGCGAGCGTGGCGGTCACCACGCCGATCAGTGCTACGCCGCCAATCATTAGCAGTATTGCGGTGGCTCGGCCGACGGTCGTGACGGGTGCGAGGTCACCGTAACCGACGGTGGTGATGGTGACCAGCGACCACCACAGCGCGTCCGGAAAGCTGGTAATGGAGGCTCCCGGTGCTCCGCGTTCGGCGTCCAATACCGCCAACGAAGCCACGAGGGAGAGCAGTGCCACGCTCCCTGCCGTGTAGGCGGTAATCCGTCCTCGCAGGGCGGTCCCGGCGCTGCGCTGAAGGACGCCGACCAGGGCCAACAGCCGTACCAGCCGAAGCGGCCGCAACATGGGCAGCGCCACCATGGCGAGGTCCAGCAGGTGGTGGGCGAACCAGTGGCGACGATCGGAGGCCAGGGCGAGACGGGCACCGTAGTCCACGGCGAACACGACCCAAACGACGTTCATCACCGCATCGGGGAGACGCCGGGCAGAACCCTGAAGGTCCGCGATCACCTCCCAGGCATAGGCGGTGAGGAAGAGGACGGCGGCGACGATGAGCGGCCACTCGGTGACGTGCTCCCACAACTGCAGACGTCGAGAAGAGTCCTTCGTTTCAGCTGGCATGCCCGTGATCGTAGAGGCAAGCGGACGGCTGATCGCCAGGCGTGCGGCGGAGGGCTGGTGTACCGGTGGGCATCCTGAGGACACCGCCGGCGCCGCGGGTCGGCGGTGTGCAAGTGGCGGCCTGCCCCTGCTTGGACCGCCCACGCCCCGTTGGACCGCTGTAACCGGCGGCTACGGCGGTCCAACGGGGGGACAGGGGTCCAACTGGAGGAACGCGGTCCAACTGGAGGAACGCGGTCCAACTAGGCGCATCCCTCCCTGCGCCTGCGGGACCCGCCGGCCCCTGAGCGCTTGCCCGGTAGGTACACGATCCTGGCGATGCTGGACCACACGCCGTGATCCGCGCCCGCCGCGGCACCGGCGCGGCCTGAGACGGGCGGCACGTCTCCGGATGCGGTGATGTCGGCCCGGCGGCTGGCATTGCGCCTTCGGCTCTGGCATCATGATATCGCACGCCGCGTGCGTCACGCGAAGCGCCCGGATGATTCGAGAACGTTGGGGAAGACGAATCTCGGAACAACCAGGAGGCGATCCCCGTGAACGGTGCCTACACCCGCGGTGTACTTTTCGTGCACTCCGCGCCCCGCGCCCTGTGCCCGCACATCGAGTGGGCCGTGGCCGAGGTGCTGGGTAGTCGTGTCCACTTCGAGTGGACCGAGCAGCCCGCCGCACCCGGGATGATGCGTGCCGAGACCAGCTGGGTCGGACGCGTCGGCACCGGCGCTCAACTCACCAGTGCCCTGCGCGGCTGGGCGAACCTCCGCTACGAGGTCACGGAGGAGGCGTCGCCCGGTTACGACGGCGGACGCTGGTCGCACACCCCCGACCTGGGCATCTTCCACGCGCAAACCGATGTGCACGGCAACGTCGTGGTTCCCGAGGACCGGGTGCGTGCCGCCCTGGCCCACGCCGACCAGCCCGCGGTCATGCGCCGCCAGCTCGACCTCGCCCTCGGGCAGGCCTGGGACGACGAGCTCGAGCCCTTCCGTTACGCCGGTGCCGGTGCCCCCGTGCGCTGGTTGCACCGAGTCGGCTGAGCCTCCGCGACCGGCCGCCTTGCAGCCCCAGCGCTCCGCCCGCCACTTCGACCGACCTCGGTACGTAAGATCAACCGACTTCGGTGGTTTTGGCTACCGGTCTTGGGGGCGGGTCCACCGGTCTTGGTGACTTTGGAAGCTAGGGAAGGCGGGTGAAGGCGAGCGCCACGTTGTGGCCTCCGAAGCCGAAGGACGTGCTCACGGCCGCTTCCAGCCCGGGGGCATCCCGTCCCTCCGGTCCCACCACGTCCAGGCCGAGTCCCGTGATGGCCGGGTCGATACCGCCGGGAAGCAGCGTCGGCGGCAGTCGACGCTCGTACAGCGCCATCACCGTCAGCACCGCCTCCAGGCCGCCCGCCCCGCCGAGCAGATGCCCGGTGACGGACTTGGTCGCCGACACGCCCGCCCCGGGCACGATCCGCGCCAGCACCGCCGCCTCCACCGCGTCGCCCGCGGGCGTGGAGGTGGCGTGGGCGTTGACGTGCCCGACCTGTGCGGCCTCCAGCCCGGCGCGCTGCAAGGCCAGGCGCAGCGCCCGCTCCTGCTGGGCACCGCCGGGCTCCGGGCGCACGGCGTCGTAGGCGTCGGCCGTGACCGCGCTCCCGGCCAGGACCGCCAGTGCACGCGCGCCCCGCGCGGCCGCATGCTCGGCCGCCTCCAGCACCAGCACGCCGGCCCCCTCACCCAGCACGAAGCCGTCCCGATCCGGAGCGAATGGGCGCGAGGCGCCGGCCGGGTCGTCATTGCGGGTGGACAGGGCGCGCATGGCGGCGAAGGCCGCCATCACCATCGGGTGCAGGGCGGCGTCCGTGCCCCCGGCGACGACGACGTCGGCGCGCCCCAGGGCGATCAGGTCGGCCCCGTAGGCGATCGCCTCCGCCCCAGACGCGCACGCCGACACCGGCGCGTGCACGCCGGCCCGCGCCCCCAGCTCCAGCCCCACCGCGGCGGCCGGCGCATTGGGCATGAGCGCCGGTATCGCCGTCGGCGCCACCCGCCGCGGCCCCTGCTCGCGCAGGGCGTCCCAGGCGCCCATGACGGACAGCACCGGCCCGATGCCGGGCGACACGGACACCGCCAGCCGCTCGGGATCCGCCTCCGGGGCACCGGCGGCCGACCATGCCTCGTGGGCGGCCACCAGCGCGCATTGGCTCGACCGGTCCAGCCGACGCCGCTGCCGGGTGGACAGCTGCGTGGCGGGGTCGACGGCGAGCGGCGCGGCGATCCGCACGGGCAGGTCTCCCGCCCATCCGGCATCCAGTGGGCGCACCGCCGAGTGGCCGGCGTGCAGCGCCCGCCACGTGCCGGGCGCGTCTCCGGCCAGCGGGTTGGTGCTTCCCAGCCCGGTTACGACGACGGCGCGTGGATCGAGGGCGGATGCGGGCGACACGGGCTGCTCGGCGGCGTCGAGACGGTCGGGGTCTTCAGCGCTTCTGAGCGCCCACGAGGTCCACGAGTGCGCCAACGGTTTTCACGGTCGGAATGAGCGCGTCGTCGAGTGTGACGCCGAAGCGCTCCTCCACCTGGGTGGCGATGGTCAGCAGCCCCAGGGAGTCGATGTCGAGGTCGTCGGCGAAACGGGTCTCCGGCGAGACCAGTGTGGTGTCCACATCGGCCTCTTCCGCGACGATTTCGGTAACGGCGGCGAGGATATCGGTGGGGGTGTCGGCCATGGCGTTCTCCTTGGTTCTTTCGTGCTGATGGGCTTGGTTGTGAAGGATCGGGTGGTGTCGGGGCCGGTCCGGGCGGCTAGTGCGAGTGGCCGGCGGCGAGCCGGCCGACGATCACCGCCAGGTGCAGCACCAGGCCGTCGCGGGCGTCGGTCGCGTCCCAACCGGTCTGCTTGCTGACGCGCCCCAGCCGGTAGCGGACGGTGTTGGCGTGGACGAACAGAGTACGCGCCGTCATCTCCAGGCTCCGGCCCAGTGCCAGGTAGGTGGCGACGGTCTCCTCGTAGAGCTCGCCCATCTCCCGCAGCGGTTCGGTTACCAGTGCCCGAATCTGTTCGACCGCCAGCGGGTCGCCGTCGAGTAGGCGTTCGGGCAGCAGGTCGTCGGCGCGCACCGGGTTGGGGGCCTCGGCCCAGCCGGGCAGCGCACGCAGCCCCGCCAGTGCCGAGCGCAGGGACCGGCCGGCCTGGGCGACGCCGTCGACCACCGGCCCGATCACCACAGCCCCGTCCAGTTCCACGGCGATGCGGTCGGCGGCGGCGACCAGCCGTGTCCGTTGCGCCGCGGCATCGGCCGTCTCATCGGCGGAATCGCCGCCGAGTACCACGATCACCGAGTCGCTGTGCACCGAGACCAGGCAGTCCTGCGCCCACTGGCGGCACTCGTGCCGCAGTCGGGAAGTGGCCAGGGCATCCAGCACCGTGCGCGCCACGATGGCGACGACGGGCCCGGTGCCGCGCCAGCCGGCGGCGCCGGCGCGGGTGGCGGCGTCGTCGGCGGAGTCGTGCAGCATCGCGTCGACCGCCACCGACTCCAGACGGGCGTCCCAGGCGCCGCGGGCCTCGGCCACGCGGGCGTACACCTTCGCCGCGGCGAAGCCGACGTCGCGGCCGAAGGTGAGTACCCGCACCCGGACGGCGTCATGCCCGGCGGCCGGGACGACGTTGGGGGCCTCCTCCTCGACGACGTCGACGACGGTGCGCACCAGATCCAGGGTCTGCTCCAGGGTTACGGCGCCGGTCAGCGCAACCGGGGCGACGTTGAAGATGCCTGAGGGGTCCACCTCCGCGCCCCGCTCACCCACCGAGTCCACGAACATGGTCACGCCCACCCGTGCCACCTTCTGAATCTGGTCGCGCGAGGCGGATGACAGCGTGTGATACCAGGGGAGGGCCGCGCTGATGCGGTCCAGGGAATGCTCGATGAGCGTGTTCTGCGCCTCCCGCAGGGCCGTGACGGCCGGGGCGCTGAGCTGGTCCATGCGCCGATGCTAGCGGCCCTTGCCGCCGGGGACGGAATGCCGGCGGACGGCGCTGCGCGGCACCCGCAGGTGCGCGGGCCGGTAAGGTCGGCAGGGTGCGGGGCAGGCGCCGTCGACTCCCCGCAGGGCACCCCGGCCGACGGCGGTGAGCGCCCCGCGGCGCGGACGGAGGAATCATGACCCCAGCCACCACAGCCACCCGTACCGAGGAGGACCTGCTGGGCACCCGGCAGGTGCCCCTGGACGCCTACTGGGGGATTCACACCCTGCGCGCCACCGAGAACTTCCGCATCTCCAAGGAGACCGTGGGGGACCAGGAGGAGTTCGTGCGCGGCATGGTGGAGGTCAAGCAGGCCTCCGCCCTGACCAACAAGGAACTGGGCACCGTCGCCGAGGACATCGCCGACGCGATCGTATGGGCCTGCGAGCAGGTGCTGAAGGCGGGCCGCTGCCTGGACCAGTTCCCGATCGACGTCTTCCAGGGCGGCGCCGGCACCAGCGTCAACATGAACACCAACGAGGTCATCGCCAACCTCGCCCTGGAGCACCTGGGCTATGCCAAGGGCCGCTACGACATCGTCAACCCCAACGACCACGTCAACAAGTCCCAGTCCACCAACGACGCCTACCCGACCGGCTTCCGGCTGGGCATGTACCGGGCCGTCAACGCCCTGGAGATGGACCTGTGCGACCTGATCGACGCCCTGCTGGCCAAGGGCAAGGAGTTCGCCGACGTGCTCAAGATGGGGCGCACCCAGCTGCAGGACGCCGTCCCCATGAGCCTGGGTTCGGAGTTCCGCGCCTTCGCCGAGCTGCTGGACGAGGAGATCCCGCGGCTGATGAACAACTCGGCGCTGCTGCTGGAGGTCAACCTGGGGGCCACCGCGATCGGCACCGGACTGAACACCCCGCCCGGCTACCGGGAGGCGGTGGTACGCCACCTGGCGGAAGTCACCGGGCTGCGGGTCACCGGCGCCCACAACCTGCTGGAGGCCACCGGCGACACCGGCGCCTACGTGTCCATGCACGCCGCCATCAAGCGGCTGGCCGTGAAGCTGTCCAAGATCTGCAACGACCTGCGGCTGCTGTCCTCCGGGCCGCGGGCGGGGCTGGCCGAGATCCGACTGCCGGAGCGGCAGGCCGGCTCCTCGATCATGCCCGCCAAGGTCAACCCGGTCATCCCCGAGGTGGTCAACCAGGTCTGCTTCAAGGTGATCGGCAACGACCTGACGGTGACGATGGCCGCGGAGGCCGGGCAGCTGCAGCTCAACGTGATGGAGCCGGTGATCGCCCAGGCCTGCTTCGAGTCCATCCGCCTGCTGCGCCACGCGCTGGTGACGCTCAAGGACCTGTGCGTGGTGGGAATTCAGGCCAACGCGGAGGTCTGCCGCCGCAACGTCATGAACTCCATCGGCATCGTCACCTATTTGAACGAGGTGATCGGCCACCACAATGGCGACCTGGTGGGGCGCGAATGTGCCCGTTCCGGACGCAACGTGCGCGAGGTCGTGCTGGAGATGGGCCTGCTTGACGAGGCCACGCTCGACGAGCTGCTCAGCCCGGAGAACCTGATGCGCCCCCGCTACCGGGACGCGCACTACTACTCCGGCACCGA
>NZ_QMIN01000076.1:62227-70294 GCF_003287795.1 Actinomyces sp. Z5 | reverse complement strand
CGGCGAGTCTCGGCTCGCCGACGCCGCCGCACGACCCACGGTCAGCGGCTCAGGCCTCCCCGCCCTGAGCGCCGGAGCGACCCGCGGAGGCGTCCTCGAGCCGGTAGCGGGCGATCGCCTGGGCGACCGCGGACCGATCCACCTGTCCCTGCTCGGCCAACGCCTGCAGCGCCTTGACGACGACGGACTCGGCGTCGATCAGATAGTGGCGGCGCGCGGCCGCGCGCGTGTCGGAGAAACCGAAGCCGTCCGCGCCGAGGGTGTGGAAGTCGCCGGGTACCCAGGCGCGGATCTGGTCGGGCACCAGGTGGTCGAAGTCGCTGGTGGCGATGAACGGCCCGGAGGCGTCCGCCAGCTTGGCGGTCACGTACGGGGTGCGCGCCGGCTGGTCCGGGTGCAGGAAGTTGTGCTGGTCGGCCTCCAGGGCCTCGCGCCGCAGCTCGTTCCAGCTGGTCACCGACCACACGCCGGCGCGTACGCCCCAGTCCTCGGCCAGCAGGCGGCGGGCCTCACGGACCCACGGCACCGCCACCCCGGAGGCGAGCAACTGCACCTCGGGCCCGTCGCCGTCGGGCGCATCGTCCAGCCGGTAGATGCCGCGCAGGATTCCCTCGACGTCGACGCCGTCCGGTTCGGCGGGCTGCACGATCGGCTCGTTGTAAACCGTCAGGTAGTACATGACGTCCCGGTTGCGGCCGGTCTCCGGCCCGTACCAGCGCTGCAGCGCGTCGCGCACAATGTGGCGGATCTCGTAGGCGTAGGCCGGGTCGTAGGAGACCACCGCCTCGTTGGTGGCGGCGAGCAGCGGGGAGTGCCCGTCCATGTGCTGGGTGCCCTCACCGGTCAGCGTGGTGCGGCCGGCGGTCGCCCCGATGATGAAGCCGCGGGTCAGCTGGTCTCCGGCCGCCCAGAACTGGTCGGCGGTGCGCTGGAAACCGAACATCGAGTAGAAGATGTACACGGGGATCATCGGCTCGCCGTGGGTGGCGTAACTGGTGCCGATCACCTGGAACAGGGCCGCGGAGCCGGCCTCATTGATGCCGGTGTGCATGATCTGCCCGGAGGTTGACTCCCGGTAGGACAGCATCATTTCCGCGTCCACCGGCGTGTAGTGCTGTCCCTGCGTGTTGAAGATCTTGCGGGTGGGGAACAGCGACTCCAGGCCGAAGGTGCGCGACTCGTCCGGGACGATCGGCACGATGCGCCGCCCGATGTGCTCGTCCTTGATCAGTTCCTTCAACAGCCGCACGAAGGCCATGGTGCTGGCGACCTGCTGCTTGCCGGAGCCGCCCTTGAGGATGTCGTAGGAGGCCTCGTCCGGCAGCGGCAGCTGCGTGCCCGGATCGCGGCGCTCGGGCAGGAAGCCGCCCAGCTTGCGCCGGCGGTCGAGCATGTAGGCCAGCGCGGGGTCGTCGGGCTCGGGCCGGTAGTAGGGCGGCCGCTTCGGGTCGGCCTCGAGCTGGGCGTCGGTGATGGGAATGTGCAGGCGGTCGCGCAGCCCCTTGAGGTCCTCCAGGCTCAACTTCTTCATCTGGTGGGTGGCATTGCGGCCGGCGAAGTGGGAACCCAGCAGGTAGCCCTTGACGGTGTGGGCCAGGATGACCGTGGGCTGCCCCTTGTGCTCGGTGGCGGCCTTATAGGCGGCGTACATCTTGTGGTAGTCGTTGCCGCCCCGCTGCAGCGCCCAGATCTCCTCATCGGTCCAGTTCTCCACCAGCGCGGCGGTGCGCGGGTCGCGGCCGAAGAAGTGCTCGCGCACGTAGGCGCCGTCGTTGGCCTTGAAGGTCTGATAGTCGCCGTCGAGCGTCTCCATCATCAGGTGCTCCAGGGCATGGTCCTTGTCGGCCGCGAGCAGCCGGTCCCAGCCGCGGCCCCAGATCACCTTGATGACGTTCCAGCCGGCGCCCTTGAAGCAGGCCTCCAGCTCCTGAATGATCTTGCCGTTTCCGCGCACCGGGCCGTCCAGGCGCTGGAGGTTGCAGTTGACCACGAAGGTGAGGTTGTCCAGCTGCTGGGAGGCGGCCAGCTGCAGCATGCCGCGCGATTCGGGCTCGTCCATTTCCCCGTCGCCCAGGAACGCCCAGGTGTGCTGGGAGGAGGTGTCCTTGATGCCGGCACCCTGCAGGTAGCGGTCGAACCAGGCCTGGTAGATGGCCTCCGCCGGCCCCAGGCCCATGGATACGGTCGGGTACTCCCAGAAGTCCTCCATGCGCCGCGGGTGCGGGTAGGAGGGCAGGCCCCGGCCGCCCGCCGGGCGGGAGACCTCCTGGCGGAAGCCGTCCAGATCCGCCTCGTTCAGACGGCCCTCCAGGAACGCGCGGGCGTAGTTGCCGGGGGAGGCGTGCCCCTGGAAGAACACGTGGTCGCCGCCCCCGGGGTGGTTCTTGCCGCGGAAGAAGTGGTTGAAGCCGACCTCGTACAGGGTGGCGGTGGAGGCGTAGGAGGAGATGTGCCCGCCGACACCGATGCCGGGACGCTGCGCACGGGTGACCATGACGGCGGCATTCCAGCGCAGCCAGCGGCGGTAGGTGCGCTCGACGTCCTCGTCGCCCGGGTAGTAGGGCTCGTCGATGACGTCGATGGTGTTGATGTACGGGGTGGTGGTCTGGGCGGGCACGCGCACGTTCTTGCGGCGCGCCTCCGCCAGCAGATTCAGCAGGATGAAGCGGGCCCGGGGGCCGCCCCGCTCTTCGATGAGGGCATCTAGCGAGTCTCGCCACTCGGCGGTCTCCTGCGGGTCATTGTCCGCGACCTTGTGCAGCAGACCGTCGATCAAGGGCGGGTTTTCGTTGGTGGGGCTCACGGAGATTCTCCTTCTTCGTATCCGCGACCAGCGGGGCTAATCTATGCGGTCCGCGTCCCGCAGCACACCCCAAATCGGGAACAAGGTCCCAGACAAGGCGTGATGTCGAACACCTCATAATACGTGGGGATTCATAGAAGAGCGACAGCAGGCGCAAGGTAGTCGAGCCGTTCGGGCGTGTTCGCTTGCGCCGAGCGGGTCCGGTGCGATGGGCTATCCCCCGTAGTCATTTCGGCGCGTCACAGCGGCGGCCGAGAAGCGGGCCATCCAGCCCAGGCACGGAATGGAGAGGACAACAGTGACGAGTACAGCGGCCGGAGCCTTCGGCTTCGCCCCCGGTCTCATCATCCAG
The DNA here is from genome assembly GCF_003287795.1 of Actinomyces sp. Z5. Classification (NCBI taxonomy): domain Bacteria; kingdom Bacillati; phylum Actinomycetota; class Actinomycetes; order Actinomycetales; family Actinomycetaceae; genus Actinomyces; species Actinomyces sp. Z5. The sequence continues at coordinate 67,139 of NZ_QMIN01000076.1, read as the reverse complement.
GAGTTCGGATACGACGACGACGTCGACGAGACCCTGCGTCAGGCCGCCCAGGCGCAGACCGGTACCGAACTGGTAGACGAGGACTTTGAGGACGTCGCCGACTCCGCCATCATCTGGTGGCGCGATGACGACGGCGACATCGACGACCTGACCGACCTGCTGGTCGACGCCCAAACCAACCTCGACGGCGACGGCCTGGTTTGGGTGCTCACCCCCAAGGCGCGCACCACCGGCGCGGTCGACGCCACCGAAATCGAGGAGGCGGCCCGCACCGCCGGCATGCACGCCACCTCGGCCGCCTCCATGGGCGAGTATTGGAGTGGCATCCGCGTCTCGAGCCGGCGGCACTGAGAGCGCCGCAGCTGGCGTAGAGTATGTGCCCACGCCACCGGCAAGCGCGCCGGCGGCGCAAATGGACCTGTAGCTCAGCTGGTAGAGCAACGCGTTTACACCGCGTAGGTCGTCGGTTCGAGCCCGGCCGGGTCCACTGCTTAAGGCTCTGCAGGAGTTTCCGTTTTCCGTGTCCCGCTTACCCCAGTCCAAGCGCTCCTTGCGGGCGGTGGGCGTCGTCGTCGGGGCGCTGGCGGCCGCGGAGGTCGTCTCCTGGGCCGCCTCTTACTGCCTGCTCGGTGAGGTCGACGACGCCGTGGCCGTGCCCAGGGGAGAGGCGGTGGTGGTGCTCGGCCACGCAGACCCCGGCCCGATCGCCGGCAGGGACAACCGTCAGCGCGTGCGGGCCGGGCTGCGCAGTCGTCGGCTGCCCGACTCCCGGCTGATCTTCTCCGGTGGGGCGGTGGCCGGACCGGTGCCGGAGGCCGAACTCATGGCCCGGCACGCCACCGACCGCTTCGGTTATGCCGGTCCGCTGGAGCTGGAGACCACCAGCCGTTCCACCTGGGAGAACATCGCCGCCGTGATTCCGATGATCGAGGACGCCGACCGCATCATCATCGTCTCCGAGCCCGTGCATGCGCTCAAGGCCCGCCTGTTCCTGCGTCGGCAGCGCCCCGACCTGGCGGCCCGCCTGGCTCGGGCGCGCGATTACCGGGCGGGGGAGTACCTGCTGCACAAGCCCGCCGTGGTGGCACTGGGCCTGGTGGACCTGGGACTGTCGGTGTGGGTGCCCGGTTGGGCGCGCAACTCCGCCAACGGCCTGGCCGGGGTGCGCCGCCTGCTGGCGCGTGTTCAGCCCAAACGGGCCAGGAAGTCACCCAGGCGATCCAGCCCCTCGGTAATCTCCTCACGCGCGGCTGCGTAGGACAGACGCACGTGCGTCTCCGCGGTGCGCACCCCGAAGTCGCGTCCCGGCGTCAGCGCTACATGCGCCTCGTCCAGCGCCCGCATGCAGAAGTCCCAGGAGGACAGGCCCGTGTGGGAGACGTCGAAGTAGATGTAGAAGGCGCCGTCGGGCTCCACCGGCACCTCCATCCCCAGCGCGCGCAGCCGATCGAGCGTCATCCCGCGTCGCTGAACCAGCTCGACTCGGTGCTGCTCGCACAGGGCGAGCGAATCGGGGGTGAAGGCCTCCAGGGCCGCGAGTTGAGCCGGCGTGGGGGCGCACAGGAAGTAGTTGACCGCAAGGTTGCGGGCCGGAGCGACCAGCTCCTCCGGCACCACCAGCCAGCCCAACCGCCAGCCGGTCATCCCGAAGTACTTCGAGAAGCTGGATATCACGATCGCATCCGGGTCTGTCGCCAGCACGGTGCGGGCCGGGCGCCCCTGTGCGTCCGGGTCCGCCAGGCCGAGGTAGATCTCGTCCACGATCCGCCAGGCCCCCCGCGCGCGTGCCGCCTCGCACAGCCGCCCCAACTCGTCATGGGGGATGGACGTGCCTGTGGGGTTCGACGGCGTGGCCATCTGGACGGCATTGGTGTACGGCGTCCAGGTGGTCTCCATGGACTCCAGGCTCAACTGGTAGCGGGTCTCCGGGAAGGTGGGGGCCAGCACGATGCGCCCGCCGAAGGAGTCGACCAGTTCGCGGTTGCACGGATAGCAGGGGTCGGCGATCACGACGTCGTCGCCCGGTTCAGCGGTCAAGGCGGTGGCGAGTAGCAGGGCGGAGGAGGCGCCGGAGGTGATCAGAATGCGTTCCGGGTCCACGTCCACGCCGTGGCGTTCCCGGTAGAAGTCCGCGATCGCCTGGCGCAGCGCGAGCAGACCCTCGGCGGGCGTATACGGCAGGTCCTGCCCGGCTACGACGCTGAGCGCCTGGCGTACCGCCGGCGGGGCGCCGAAGCTGGGCTCGCCCAGGCTGAGTTTTGCCACCGACTCGCCGCGTGCCTCGATCTCGCGAGCGCGGGCACCGATACTCATGGCGTGGAATGGCGGTGCGGAAGTGGCGCGCTGCGCGGGCTTCATGGTTCTCTTTCCGGGACGTGTGCGCCGGTTGGGCGCGCGAAACATGACAAACGGCGGTGTGAGGGTAGCCCCTCCTAGTAGATGACACACGGGGACCGGGATGGGAAATGCACCACCCGTTTCCCCTGCTAATGTGGGCACGTCGGCCGCACGACCGACGCCGAAGTCGCCCCCGCGCCGGGACGCCTTCTCGCGCCCCCTTAGCTCAGTGGTTAGAGCAGCGAGCTTATACCTCGTCCGTGCCTGATAAGCACATGGTCCTGGGTTCGAATCCCAGAGGGGGTACCGGATTGCAGATGCTGGCCCCTGTGGTGGAACGGTAGACACGGCGACCTTAAAAGTCGCTGCCTGAGGGCATGCGGGTTCGATCCCCGCCAGGGGCACTGACCGCTAACCTGGCCCCATGACCGATCCTTGCGACGCCGCCGCGGCGGACACGACCACCCGGCCTCTGACCGTCGGGGAGGTGGAGGCCCTGCTGCGCGCGGCCGCCCCGCCGCAGCTGGCGGAGTCGTGGGACTCCAATCAGTTGATCTGCGGCGACCCGGACGAGCCGGTACGCAACATCCTGCTGGCCGTAGACCCGGTCGGCGTCGTCGTCGACGAGGCCATGGCGCGGGGCGCGGACATGATCATCACGCATCACCCCCTGTACCTGCGCGGTACCGATCACGTCTCCGCGACCGATCCGAAGGGCAAGGTGGTGCACCGCCTGGTGCGCGCCGGGATCGCGCTGGCGAACGCCCACACCACGCTGGACGCCGCCCATGGGGGCGTGGCCGCGGCACTCGCCGACCGGGTTGGCCTGCTGGACACGCGCCCCCTGCAGCCCAATCCCGAGGACCCGACCCAGGGGATCGGGCGCGTGGGCGCGCTCCCGGCGCCCACCCGGCTGCGGGACCTCGCCGCCGCCGTTGCCGCTGCCCTGCCGGACTCCGCTCCCGGGCTGCTCGTGGGCGGTGAACTGGACGCCGTCGTCGAGACGGTCGCCGTCTCCGGCGGCGCCGGAGATTCACTGCTGGGGACGGCCCGCGCCGCCGGCGTCGACGTGTTCCTGACCGCCGACCTGCGTCACCATCCGGCCAGCGAGCATCTCGAGGCCGGTCGCCCCTACCTGTTGTGCGGCACGCACTGGGCCACCGAGTGGGTCGGGCTGCCGCCGCTGGCCGCCCGGCTCGAGGCGGCGGCGCAGGCGCGCGGGCATAGACTCTCCACGTACGTGTCGCAGATCGTCACCGACCCGTGGGCACTGCGTCTGAGCACCGGTCGCTGAACCGGCGGCGGATGCGGCCCTGAAGAATTCGATACTCATCCCGACTGACCAGCGAAGGATCAAGCCGTGACCAGCGCCCCCCTCAGCCAGCAGCGCCTGCTCATCGACCTGCAGAGGCTCGACTCGCAGCTCGCCCGTCTCACCCACGAGCGCAAGCACCTGCCCGTGCTGGAACGCATCGAGGCCACGGTGCAGCGGTTGAAGCTCAACCGTCGGCGCGCGGTTGTAGCCGCGGCGGCCCTGGATGAGGCGCAGGCCAACGCCAAGACGCGCGAGGAGGAAGTGGACCAAGTGGTGCACCGTGCGCAGGTGCTGCGCGAGCGCCTGTCCTCCGGTGCGGCGCCGGCACGTGAACTCACCGCCATTCAGTCGGAGATCGACCAGCTTGGGCGCCGCCAGGCGGTGTTGGAGGAGGCCCAGATCGCTGCCATGGAGCAGTTGGAGGCGGCGCGCACCGAGGTGGACGCCGCCGCTGCGGAGGAGAAGGAGATCCGCGCCGGCGGACGCGAGCTGACGGCCGCCCGCGACGCCGACTTCGCCCGCCTCGACGCCGAGATCGCGGACGCCCGCGGCAAGCGGAACGACCTCGCCGCGGCGATTGGGGACGCACTGCTGGCCGAGTATGAGGCGGTGCGCAAGTCCACCGGCGGCTTGGGGGCGGTGGCCCTGCACGGTCGCCGCGTCGAAGGCGGCGGGGTTGAGATCAGCCCGCAGGAGTACGCCCGGATCGCCGCCGCACCGCAGGACCGGGTCATTCACGCCGAGGAGAACGACGTGATCGTGGTCCGCATGGAGGACTGAGCGCCAGGTGCGCCGGTGCGCTACCCCATGGGTGTGCCGGTCGTTTAGAATCGCCGCTGCGGACGAGCCGACCGGGCGGCCGCGGTACCGTCGGGGAACCGGCGGGTCGAGGAACGTCCGGGCTCCACAGAGCAGGGCGGTGGCTAACCGCCACCCGGGGTGACCCGCGGGACAGTGCCACAGAAAGCAAACCGCCGGCAGATGCCGGTAAGGGTGAAACGGTGGGGCAAGAGCCCACCAGCGTGACGGGTGACCGCCACGGCTAGGTAAACCCCGCCCGGAGCAAGACCGCGCAGCAGGTGACCGCCGCAAGGCGGAAAGGGTTGCTCGCCCGAGCCTGCGGGTAGGTCGCGTGAGGCCATCGGCAACGGTGGTCCAAGATGGATGGTCGCCACCGCCAGGCCGGTAACGGCCGGCGGCAACAGAACCCGGCGTACAGGTCGGCTCGTCCGCGCTCTATTCGCGCAGGTGTTTCCGCGC
>NZ_QMIN01000076.1:37977-61936 GCF_003287795.1 Actinomyces sp. Z5 | reverse complement strand
CGGCGGCCCCGCTATCCAGCGGGGCCGCCGTCGAGGTGCAGCGGTGGGCACGGAGCCCATCAACTGGTCTTTAGAAGGACTTGGCCTCCATGTACAGCTCGTCGGTGCCCCAGTAGCCGTTGACCGCGAATACGCCCTGCTGGGCGTTGGCGTCATCCTCACTGAGGATGAACATGAAGTAGCCCGTGGCGGTGCCGCCGTCGCGCGGCATGTCCTGCTGGCGGAACTCGCTGTCGATGTACAGGTAGGTCGCCTCGGTGGTGTTGCCGTCCTTGACGTAGTCGACCGTCAGGTCATACGCGTCCATCTTGCCCTTGCCGTGGTACGTGATCGTCACCGGCACCCGCATGTAGACGTTGCCGCTGCCCGGGTCCTCGTAACGGTACTTGCCGGCCTCGGTCTCGACATCGGAGGTGGCATCCCACTCGACCGAGCCGAACTGGACGTCGAAGCTGGCGTCCGGATCGTCCTCGTAGTCGTCGGCCTCGAAGACGAGCACGTCCTTCTCCGGATCGGCCGGGTCGTCCATGGTGGTGCCGACGTCCGAAGAGGAGGAAGAGGAGTTGGAGTCGTCCTTGTCGTCGTTCGTGGTGTCGTCACTGGTCGGGTCGTCACTGGGCGTGTCGTCACCGTCGTCGGTGTCGTCCGAGGTGGTGTTGCGCGAGTCGTCACTGGTGCGGGAGGACGCCGTGGAGGTCGGGCGCGCGACGGGCTCGTCGTCACCGCCGGTCAGCGCCACGATGAGGCCGATCACCAGCGCCAGGACGACAACGGCGATGATGGTCCAGAACCACCACTGCTTCGTCACCGGCTTCTGACCGCCGGGGGTGCCGCCCTGACCGACATCGATTGGTTGCCAGCCGGCGGCCTGCGGGGACGTGCCCGGGGTCGCCTGCTGGTTGTGATATGGCGTGGGGGACTGGGCGTAGTCCATGTTGGCCGCGTACGGACTCGCACCGGCGGCGTAATCACCGGAAGGAGCCGATGCCGACTGGCCGGTCGGGTCTGCGACCGGCGCGGAGCCGGCCTGCGGGGCCGAGCCGGCGGAGGCTCCGGGGGCAGAGTCATCCACCCATAGCTGCCAGCCCTCGGGGGCCGGGCCCCAGGCGGGATCGGGCTGCCACCCCGGGGGCGGGTTGAACCCCTCGGGGGGTGCCGGCCAGTTCGGCGGCGGGTTGAAGCGCAGTGCCATGAGTCAATACCTCCGGGAAGTGGGGATGCATATTGTCACGCGATGCCGCGAACAACGGTCGCGGACGGATCACAGACGTGAATGTACACGTGCATCGGCGTTTGTTGGGCATCCGTCTCAGCTCGGGGGATGGGTAGCACTACCCCAATACCTCAAATGCGGCTCAGGGGAGTGTGAGAATGTCGGCGCCGTCCTCCGTGACCACCAGCGTGTGCTCGAACTGGGCCGTGCGCGAGCGGTCCTTGGTGACCACCGTCCAGCCGTCGTCCCACTGCTCCCAGTCCTCGGTGCCCAGGGTGAGCATCGGCTCAATGGTGAAGACCATACCCACCTCCATGACGTCGTCGAATCGGGGGGCGGAGTCGTAGTGGGGGATGATCAGCCCCGAGTGGAAGGCCTCGCCCACCCCGTGACCGGTGTAGTCCCGCACCACCCCGTAGTTGAAGCGTGTGGCGTACTTCTCAATGACCCGGCCGATCACATTGACCTCCCGGCCCGGCTTGACCGTCTTGATCCCGCGCTCCATGGCCATGCGGGTGCGCTCGATCAGCAGTGCCGTCTCCTCGTCGACCTCACCCACCGGGTAGGTCGCGTTGGTGTCGCCATGAACGCCTTCGAAGTATGCGGTGACATCCAGATTGATCAGATCCCCCTCCTTGAGCACGGTCGAGTCCGGGATGCCGTGGCAGATCACCTCGTTGATGGAGGTGCAGATCGACTTGGGGAAGCCCATGTAGCCCAGGCAGGAGGGGTAGGCGTGGTGGTCGCACATGTACTCGTGGGCGATCCGGTCCAGCTCGTCGGTGGTGACCCCGGGGGCGATCGCCTTGGCGGCCTCCGCCATGGCACGCGCCGCGATCCGCCCGGCCGCCCGGATCCGCTCAACCGTCTCGGCGTCCTTGACGTCGGACGCGGTTACGCGCTCCGGGCCGTCGTGGAACATGTACTCGGGACGGGCTATGGAGGCGGGCACATGCCGCTCGGGGGTGAGAACGCCCTTGGTGAGAGTGCCGCGGGGAGCCCGGTCCGCAAGTGAGATCGTCGGTGTAGTCATGGCGTCAGCATAGGAGCCGTCCGAGGCACGAGTACCCAACGGCCACCGCCGGGACGCGATTGACAGCGGTCCATGCAATGACACCAGTTCGCCGGCCCGTCCCGCGCCCCGTGTATCGCTCTGCTTCGCTCCCACGGGTAGGGATCTGGGCCGCTCGCATTCGGTGCCGCCGGTCGACAATGCAACCGGGCGGCTGACCGTGCGCGAGGAAACCACCTCCTGTGATTACGCTCGGAAACGGAGATTGAATGAGCACTCCCGACGTTCGTGCCGCCAGTGACCAGGGGCGCATCCGTGACGTCGTAGACAGTTACCTGCGCCGCCGAGGGCGTCTGCTCGAGTTGCAGACCAATGAGACCTATGCGGCGATCGCCCTCGCCGTGGCGACGATCGTCGCCCTGATCTGGGCGAATGTGGGCGACAGCTACCACCAGTTCTGGCAGACATCCGCGGCTATCACGGTCGGCCCGTTCGCGGTGGATCTGACTCTGCACGAGTGGGTGGATGAGGGCCTGATGGCGGTCTTCTTCTTCATGGTCGGGTTGGATGTGCGTCGAGAGCTGACGCTGGGCGAGCTGCGGCTGCCGGGACGCGCGCTGCTGCCCACGGCGGCCGCGGTGGGCGGCCTGGTGGTGCCGGCGCTGATCTACCTGGCCATTATGGGCGGCTCGGACGGGGCCCACGCGTGGGGATCGGTGATCTCCACCGACACGGCCTTCGCGCTGGGGATGCTTGCCCTGGTGGGCCCCAAGCGCGCTCCGCGGCTGCGGCTGTTCCTGCTGGCCTTCGCCGTCATCGACGACATCGGCGCCCTGGCGGTCATCGCCGTCTTCTACTCCGAGTCGCTGAACTTCGTCGCCCTGGCCGTCGCCGCGGCCGGGCTGCTCCTGGTGTGGCTGATGGCGCGTCGCGGGGTCTGGCGCGTGCCGCCCTACCTGGTGCTCGCCGTCGTCATCTGGTACGCGGTCTACCGTTCCGGCGTGCACGCCACGCTCGCGGGCGTGCTCATCGCCCTGCTCATGCCGGTGTACAACGTGCGCAGCGAGGACGTCGACGCCGCCGGGGAGTTCGCCGCCCTTTACCGGCAGGCCCCGGCGCCAGGAAGCGCCCGGATGCTGCGCGAGTCCCTGAACTACTCCATGCCGCTCAATCAGCGCCTGGCGTTCCTCCTGCCGCCGTACGTGAACTTCCTGGTGGTGCCCCTATTCGCCCTGGCCAACGCCGGAGTGGCGCTCGGCGCCGAGACCATCGGTGCCGCCATCTCCTCCCGCATCCTGTGGGCCGTGATCGGCGGCCTCGTGGCGGGTAAGCTCATCGGCGTCGTCCTCGGGGCCGGGCTGGTGCTGTGGATCGTGCCCGCCTCCCGCATGCCGGGGCTGGACCTGCCGCGCATCACCGGACTCGGAGCTCTGTCCGGCATGGGCTTCACCATCTCCCTGCTGGTGGCCAACATCGCGCTGGAGGACGAGACTCTGCGCGACCAGGCGCGCCTCGGAGTACTGCTCGCCTCGCTGCTGGCCCTGGTGCTGGCCGCCCTCGTCTTCCAGGTGACCGACCGGCTCTGCCCGCTGCCGGAGCCCACTGGGATGCGCCTGTGCCGCCCGCCCGCGCCGGCACACGAACTGACGTTCGGCAGCATGGACGCGCCGCATGTGCTGATCAACTACGCCGACATGGACGACGAGGACCGGTGGCGGCTGACGGAGGCGCTTTATGGCCTGCAGCCGCTGATCGACTCCGGCGAGGTGCTACTGATCCTGCGGCACAAGTTGTCCGGTCCCGGGAGCCTGCTGGCGGCACTAGCACTGGAGGCCGCCTCCGGAAACGACGAGCCGGGCCTCTGGGCCTTCCACGATGCCCTGGCCGGGCTGCGCGGCGGCATCACCTCCCACTCGATCACACGTGCGGCCAGGGATGCTGGAATCGATGCCCACGCCATGTGGGAGCGCATCGACTCCGGAGTCGATGAGGCGAAGGTCCTCGCCGATGCCAGCGACGTCGAGGGCCTGACCGACGATGCCAGCCCGGTTGTCTACATCGACGGTCGGCGCTTCGAACACCTGCTCAACCGCTGGACCTTCTCCGAGGAGATCAACCGGCTGCAGCGGGCGGCGGCCACCGGCGGGGATAAGCCGGGGGACTGAAACGTGGGCAAACCGCCGGGGCCTCCAAAATACTGGGCTCCGGTGGGTGCCGACGACCGGCCGCACCGTATGCGGAGCATTGCCATACGATTACCGCATGGCGATGATCTACTTCGTGCGGCACGGCCGTACCGTCCTGAATGAGCAGCGCCGCACCCAGGGCGCGGCCGACTCCCCACTGACGCCCGAGGGACGCCTGGGCGCCGAGATCTGCCGTGACTACCTGGCCGACGTTCCCTTCAACCGCGCCTACTTCAGCCCCCAGGGGCGCGTCCAGGAGACCGGCGGCATCCTGCTGCAGGCGCACCCCGGCCTCACCCCGGTGAACCTCACGGGACTTCGCGAATACAACTACGGCGTTTACGACGGCGGCCCCGATCCGGTCATGCACGCGGCCCTGCCTGCGGAGCAGCACCTGCCCGCCGTCCTGACCGGCGTGCACCCCGGCGCCCCCGGCGGTATTACCGCCCGCGACTACCTCGCCGACGTCGACGGCGCCCTAGCCCGCATCCTCGCCGACCTGCGCTCCGTCGCGGCGGGTGACGACGGCGCGGACAACGTGCTGGTGGTCTCCCACGGCATGACGCTCATGACCATCATGGCCCGCTGGGTGGGGCCGCAGATCTATGGCATGGCCCCGATGGCCAACTGCGCGGTGACCACCGTTGAGGTGACGCCGAGCGCCGTCGACGGCGCCCCGCGCCTGCTCACGTGGGCGGAGGACCCCGGGAACCAGGGAGTTACCTACCCGGTTCGGGACTTCAGCGACGCCTTTGCTGGGGTCGTGCCCGTACCGATCGACTGGGAGCACCCGGAGGGCCTGGCGGCCGGCTCGGCCGACGCCGTTGGGAACGGTGTTAGGAGCAATGCATGACGCTGCCGCAGGCGCTCGCCGGATTCGCGGCCATCGTGGTTGTGCTCACGCTGGTGCCCGGACTCGACACCGCGGTCGTGCTGCGGGGCGCACTCAATCACTCTCGCGGTTACGGCCTGGCCACGGTCGCGGGCATCTTCACCGGGCTGATCATCTGGGGCGCAGCCGCCGGCGCCGGGGCGACGGCGGTGCTGGCCGCCTCCCGCACGGCTTACCGGCTCCTGTCGCTGGCCGGTGCCCTGTATCTGGCCTGGATGGGCGGCGGCATGCTGCTGCGTTCCTTCCGTCGTGCCTCCCGTGGGCGGACGGCCATAGACCTGGGAACGGGCGCGGCACAGGCGGAGACCGCGTCGGCGGAAGCGCCGCTTACAACGGGAGCACGTGTCGCTGACGCCGACGGTGCTCCGCTGTGGCGGGGCTGGCTCACCGGGCTGGCGACCGATCTGCTCAACCCCAAGGCGGGCGTGTTCTACCTCGCCACCATTCCGCAGTTCATGGCCGTCGGGGTGCCACCACTGCTGATGGGCGTGCTGCTCGCCACCGTGCACGGGCTGTGCTGCATGGTGTGGATGGGCGCACTCGCCGTCGGGGCGTCGTGGATCGCGCCCCGGCTGGAGTCCGGTGCCGGGGCCGCGCTGGAGCGCTGGACGGACCGGGTCACCGGCGGCGTTCTGCTCGGATTCGGTGCGAAGCTGGCCTTCGACACCCGCGTGTAAGCGCCGGCATCACCGCGGAAGGGAAGCAGCACTTGGCGCCGGGGCGAGCCTAGGCCTCGAAGCTCTCCGCAGCCCCCGGGAATGAGGCGTCACGGACCGCGGCGTTGTAATCCTGCGCGGCCTGTTGCAGCGCCCGACCGACCTGGCCGAACTGCCGTGCGAAGCGCGGCTTCCACTCCTCCATACCGGCCATGTCGGTCCACACCAGCACCTGGCCGTCGCAGTGGACTCCGGCACCGATACCGATCGTGGGCACCGGCACCGCCTGCGTGATGCGCGCCGCCACCGGCTCAGGCATCATCTCCAGAACCATCCCGATCGCGCCGGCGTCGGCCAGCGCCGCGGCGTCTGCCAACAGGGCCTCCTGCGCATCCTCGCCGCGGCCCTGTACGCGGAAGCCGCCGAGCTTGTTCACCGACTGGGGAGTGAAGCCGAGGTGGCCGACCACCGGGATGCCCGCGTCGGACAGTGCGCGCACCGTTGCCGCCCGGGGGCGGCCGCCCTCGAGCTTGACGGCGTTGGCGCCCACGCGCATGAGCCGTACGGCACTGGCCAGGGCCTGCTCGGGGCCGGCCTCATAGGTGCCGAAGGGCAGATCCGCCACCACCAGGGCCCGGCTGGTGCCGCGGGCCACCGAGCGAGTGGCCACCACCATCTCGTCGAGGGTGACCGGCACGGTGGAGTCGTAGCCGAGCATGACGTTGCCCAGCGAGTCGCCGACCAGCAGCATGTCGGTACCCGCAGCATCCAGGATGCGCGCGGTGACCGCGTCGTAGGCGGTGAGCATGGTCAGCTTCTCGCCCCGCTGCTTCGCGCTCAGCAGGTGGTGCACGCGCACTTTCTTGACCTGTGAGATCTGCGGCCCCGCCGCGGCCGGGGTGGTGACTTCGGCGGCAGAGCGGTCGGCGGCGGGGGAGGCGCCTACCGTGGCAGCGTCTGCGGATGACTGGTCGGAAGCGGAAGTGGTCATGTTCGGAGCCTACTCGCCGGGCGGAGCTCCTATTCCGATTCCTTGACGGCGACGATCGGCAGCGGAGCCCCGGCGGCGAGGCTGCTGTCGGTGTGACGGTTCAGGTCTGCACGCTCAAACTGGCTCTTCGGGTTTGAGGGCGTGGTGTCCACGGGCCGGTCGGGAGTCTGGGTCGGGCGTGTGAGTGGACTGGGGTGTCTGCTACGCCGGTTCGGCGTTAACAACGCTACTTAACGCTCTGCTGTATACCTCGGAGCCCTTCAGTAGACCGTTAACCGGCGTTGTTAACCCCGAAGTGGCGTTGTAGACGCCGTGGATGGCGAAGTCGCATAGCAGATGGTCCCGCTTCCGGGCACGGGGGATGGCGGCAGACAAGTCCGGCGCGGTGAACCGGCACTGCTCACCGGATCCTTCGCCCCCGTGAGACGCTGGTCTAACGCACCACGTTCGTTCCGATACCCACGTTCACGCCGATAACCCGCGAATGGTCGTGCCCAGCCGTGCCCGCCGCACCGCCGCGTGAAACCCGGCGGACTCCTTCAGCCGATAGGCTGACCGAGGAAGCCCGCGGTGACCGGACCCGCACACCGCACCGGTCCACACCGCCCGCGCAAGGAGGCAACGCCAGCATTATGGACAAGCAGCAGGAATACGTACTGCGCGCCATCGAGGAACGCGACATCCGCTTCATCCGCCTGTGGTTCACCGACGTGCTCGGCCAGCTGAAGTCGGTCGCAATCGCGCCCGCCGAGGTTGAGGGCGCCTTCGAGGAGGGCATCGGCTTCGACGGCTCGGCCATTGAGGGACTCACCCGCGTGTATGAGTCGGACATGCTGCTGTCCCCGGACCCTTCCACCTTCCAGATGCTGCCGTGGCGGGAGGAGGTTAACAGCGTCGCCCGCATGTTCTGCGATGTGCTCACCCCGGATGGCGAGCCTGCCCGCACCGATCCGCGCGCCGTGCTCGAACGCCAGCTGGCCCGCGTGGCCGACGCCGGCTTCACTTGCTATGTGCACCCCGAGATCGAGTTCTATCTGGTGGGCCGCGACGGCGACGGTCGCATCGTCCCCACCGACCATGCCGGCTACTTCGACCACGTGCCCGGCGGCACCGCGCACGAGTTCCGCCGCCACGCCATCCTCATGCTCGAGCAGATGGGCATTTCGGTGGAGTTCTCCCACCACGAGGGCGGACCCGGCCAGAACGAGATCGACCTGCGCTTCGCCGACGCGCTGTCCATGGCCGATAACATCATGACCTTCCGCGCCGTGGTCCAGGAGGTCGCCCTGCAGGAGGGCTGCGAGGCCACGTTCATGCCCAAGCCCTTCGTCGGCCAGCCCGGAAGCGGCATGCACACGCACTTCTCCCTGTACGAGGGCGACCACAATGCCTTCCACGACCCGTCCGGGCAGTACCAGCTGTCCGCCACCGGGCGCGCGTTCGTCGCCGGTCTGCTGCACCATGCCACCGAGATCTGCGCGGTCACCAACCAGCATGTGAACTCCTACAAGCGGTTGTGGGGCGGCGACGAGGCCCCCAGCTACGTGTGCTGGGGTCACAACAACCGCTCGGCCCTGGTGCGCGTCCCCATGCACAAGCCCGGCAAGGCCCAGTCCGCCCGCGTGGAGTTCCGGGGCATCGACTCCTCCGCCAACCCCTACCTGGCCTTCGCCGTGATTCTCGCCGCGGGCATGAAGGGCATTGAAGAGGGCTACGAGCTTCCCGCCGAGGCGGAGGACACCGTCTGGGCCCTGTCCGAGTTGGAACGCAAGTCGCTGGGCATCGGGGCACTGCCCACCTCACTGAAGAGCGCCGTGGCCGCCATGGCCGAATCCGACCTGGTGGCCGACACGTTGGGGGAGGACGCCTTTGAGTTCTTCCGGCGCAACAAGCGTCGCGAGTACCTGGCTTACGACGCCCAGGTGACCGACTTCGAACTCAGTCAGTTCTTCCCGAGATTGTGATGACTCGTGTCCACCAACCGTGAAGCAGGGCAGCAGCGGGGTACTCGCCCCGACACGCCCGCCGGAAGCGGCCCGTCCCTGACCGGGCGCGGCCGGTGGCCCAGCACGCGCGCCCGGCTCCTGTGGGCGGGTTTCACCGAGGTGGATCGCGCCTACGGCCTGCTCACCGACCCGGCGTTGGCGCCCCTGCTGCCCGCCGTGTCCCCGGCGCCCGACGCCGACACCGGGGAGCTGCCTGCCCTCGACCCGGCCCGTGTAAGGCTGGTGGACGAGCTCGGCCGCACCGCCGACCCGGACCTGGCCCTGCTCGCCCTGGTCCGCCTGGCGGAGGCATGCACGGTCATCGGCGGCCCAGAAACCGCCACCGAGCCCACTGCGGAGCCGGAAACCGTGCACTCCGACGCCGTCGCCGACGGCGTGGGCGCTCCCGCTCGCACGCTTGCGCGGCTGCTGCGCCTGGACACAGTCGCTGAGCCGACAGACACGGGAGACCCCGACGCTGAGGCGGACCTCGACCCAGACGAACAGGAACTCGTGGGCCACCGCGGTCGCCTGCTGGCGGTGCTCGGCGCCTCCCAGGCGCTCGGAGACTTCCTGATCTCCCACCCCGGGCACCTGGACGCCCTCGCCCCCGCGCACGCCTGGGACGCCCCCGGCCAGCCCAAAGCCGCCATCGGCCTGCACGACGCCGTCGCCGCCGTGCTTGTAGACGCCCCCACCCCCCTTCCCGAGGCGTTTACCGGCCGCGCCATAAGCGCCTTGCGCGTGGCCTACCGTGACCGCCTGCTCGCCGTGGTCGCCGACGACCTGACCGCCGCAAGCCCACTGGCGCACCTGCCCACCGTGGGCGGGCGCATGTCAGACCTGGCCGACGCCGCCCTGGAGGCCGCCCTGACCATCGCCCGCGCCGTCGTGGGACCCGCCGCCGCGGACGTGGCCATGGCGATCATCGCCATGGGTAAGACGGGCGCACGCGAACTGAACTACATCTCCGACGTCGACGTCGTCTACGTGGTCGGCCCCGCCCACCGGGACGACGGCGGGCCTGCGGCCGATCCCGACGCCGCGGCGGACGAGGAGAACATCCTGCGGGTGGGGGCACAGATCGCCACCGAGATCGCCCGCATCACCTCCGCGTCGGGCGCCGAGCCACCCCTGTGGCCGCTGGACACCGCGCTGCGCCCCGAGGGCAAGGACGGCGCCCTGGTGCGCACCCTGGACTCGCACCTGGCCTACTACCAGCGCTGGGCCTCCTCGTGGGAGTTCCAGGCACTGCTCAAGGCGCGCGCCTGCGCCGGCGACCGGCAGCTCGGCGCCGCCTATGAGGCCGGTGTCGCGCCCCTGGTGTGGTCGGCCAGCCAGCGGGAGAACTTCGTCGACGACGCGCGCGCCATGCGCCGCCGGGTCGAGTCCGAGTCCGCACAGCCGGGTTCCGACGACCGCCGCATCAAACTCGGCCCCGGCGGCCTGCGGGACGTGGAGTTCACCGTGCAGCTGCTGCAACTGGTGCACGGCCGTGCCGACGCGCGCCTGCGCGTGCGCGGAACCCTGGATGGGCTTCAGCAGCTCTCCGCCGGCGGCTACGTGGGGCGCGCGGACGCGGCCGAACTGGCCGACTGCTATCGGATGCTGCGGCTGCTGGAGCACCGCGCCCAACTTCTGCGCATGCGCCGTACCCACGACCTGCCGGCCGCCGATGCAGATCTGCGCCGCATCGGGCGGGGTATCGACCGCAGGCGGTTGAAGGACGCCGATGCGGTGCGCAAGCTCTTCCACCGGGTGCGCCGCCGGGTGCGGGCCCTGCACGAGGAGATCTACTACCGGCCGCTGCTCAGCGCCGCCGCCAGCCTGACCACGGAGGAACTGAGCCTCACCCCCGCCGCCGCGCGCGAGCGCCTCGCGGCCTTCGGCTACCTCGACCCCGACGGCGCGTTGCACCACATCCAGGCGCTCACCGAGGGCGTCAGTCGCCGCGCCGCCATTCAGCGTCAGCTGCTGCCCGTGATCATCGGCTGGATCGGGCAGGGCCCCGACCCCGACCACGGCCTGCTGTCCTTCCGCCGCCTGTCGGAGTCCATCGGCGGCTCCCACTGGTACCTGGCCATGCTGCGGGACTCTCCGGTGGCCGCCCGCCGCCTGTGCCAGGTGCTATCCGGTGCTCGCTGGACCACCGACCGGCTCGCCGAGCGTCCGGAGTCGATCGCCTGGCTCGACGACGACGCCGAACTGGCCGCCCGCCCGCCCGGCGCGATCTGCTCCGAGACGGAACGGGTACTGCGGCGCCGCTCCTTCACCGCCACGGACCCTGCCGGCATCGAGCAGCAGGCCGCGGAGGCGATCCGCGCGGTCATGGGGGTGCGCACGCGTGAGCTGATCCGCGCCGCCCTGGCCGACTCACTCGACGGCGTGGACCCCGCTCGCACCGCCCGCATCCTCGGCGACGCCACCGACGCGGTCCTTGGGGCCGCCCTGACGGTGGCCACCGGCTTGGTGATCGCGCAGCGGGACGGGCCGGCCGCCGTCGCCGCCGGCCCCGATGCCGAGGGCGCCTGGCCCGGTGCCGCCGCCCGTCACGCGCTGATCGCCATGGGGCGCCTGGGCGGACGGGAGATCACCTACACCTCCGACGCCGATGTGCTGTTCGTACACGAGCCGCGGCCCGGCGCCGACCCGGACGTGGCCGCCGCCGAGGCGGAGGCGGTCGCGAAATGGGTGACCCGGCTGCTGGCCCAGGCGCGCCCGCACCCGCTCGAGGTGGACACCGGGCTGCGCCCCGAGGGGCGCCAGGGGCCGGTCTCCCGCTCCCTGGACTCCTACGCCGAGTACTACCAGCGCTGGGGGGCCGTGTGGGAGCGGCAGGCGCTGCTGCGCGCCCGGCCCTGCGCCGGCGACCGCGACCTGGGAGCGCGCTTCGAGGCGCTCATCGACCCGCTGCGCTGGAGCCCGGACGGGCTCGACGACGCCGGGCTGCGGGAGATCCGCCGCCTGAAGGCCCGCATGGAGGCCGAGCGGCTGCCGCGCGGCGCCGATCCCAGTCGGCACGTCAAGCTTGGTCCCGGGGGCCTGTCCGACGTCGAATGGTCCGCGCAGGTGCTGCAACTGACCCGGGCGGCGCAGGTGCCCGGACTGCGCACCACCTCCACGCTGGAGGCCCTGTCCGCCGCTACCCGGGCGGGCCTGCTCGGCGTCGACGAGGCCGGCAAGCTCACCGCCGCCTGGGTGCTGGCCTCCCGGGTGCGGGCCGCCACCGTGCTGGGAACCGGCCGCGAGGGGGCCAGTCGGGTGGAGGTACTGCCCACGGAGCCGCGCGAGATTCGCCTGGTCGGCCGGCTGCTGGGGCTGCCCGCCGGCAGCGAACGGGACCTGGAGGACATCTACCGGCGCACCGCCCGGCACGCCCGGCGCGTGGTGGAGCACGTCGTCTTCGGCGACGCCGTCCCGGCGCGGCCGGCCCCGCCCACGACCGCCGCGGGGACGCGCTCGGCGGGCCGGCGCGGGAAGAATGGTCAGGCACGCATGGGCGACACCGGAGGCGCCGCCGGCAGCGGTGGGAGTGTCAGGCCCCGTCCCCCCAGACGCCCCCGCGGCGCCGGACCCTACCCCTGGTCCTGAACGGTCCTGACGTCGCCCTCGGCCCGCGAGCCTGGCAGTATAGGCTCGTGAAGCTTCTGCTAGTCCGACACGGCCGCACCATTGCCAACGTCGCCGGCGCCCTGGATACCGCCTTCCCCGGCAACTCGCTGGACGCCGTCGGGGTGGAGCAGGCCTCGCTGCTGCCGGGGCGCCTGGAGTCCAGTGGGGACCTGGATGCCATCTCCTCACTGTGGGTGTCCCCGATCCAGCGGGCCCGGGAGACGATCGCTCCCATTGAGCAGGCGACCGGCCTGGCCGCCCGTATCCGCCCCGGCCTGCGCGAGGTACTGGCCGGCGACATCGAGATGAACACGGACATCCGCTCCGTGGCCTGCTACACCGACACTACCCGCTCCTGGATGGTGGGGCGTATGGCCGCGCGGATCCCCGGCAGCCCGGAGGACGGGGCGGACACCTTCGCGCGCTTCAACGGCGTGGTGGAGGAGATCTACAACTCCACCCGCGCCGGCGGCACCGCTCTGCTGGTGGCGCACGGCACCATCCTGCGTCTGTGGACGGCGCTGGCGGCGGCGGTCGGCGGGGGTGCGGACCCCGCCTGGATCGCCGAGCACCCCATGCGCAACACGGCGGTCAGCGTGGTCGAGGGCGACCCGCATTCGGGTTGGCGGCTGGTCGACTGGGACGAGGGCACCTGGCGGGCCGAGGCCGTCGGCTAGTGCAACCCGTCGACCCGGACGTCTCACGGCAGCGGTTGGTGCCGCCGGCCGGTTACAGCACGGAGGACAGGAAGGCCCGGGTGCGCTCCTGAGTGGGGTGATCGAGCACGTCGATGGGGTTGCCGGACTCGCACACGAGGCCGCCGTCCATGAAGACCAGCTGATCGCCGACCTCCCGGGCGAAGCCCATCTCGTGGGTGACCACCACCATGGTCATGCCGTCGGCGGCCAGGTCCTTCATCACCTGGAGCACCTCCCCGACCAACTCCGGGTCCAGGGCGGAGGTGGGCTCGTCGAAGAGCATCAGCTCTGGGTCCATGGCGAGCGCCCGGGCGATTGCCACGCGCTGCTGCTGCCCGCCGGACAACTGTGAGGGGTAGTGGTCAAGCCGGTCGCCCAGCCCCACCCGATCCAGTAGCTGGATGCCGCGTGCGCGGGCCTGGTCCTTGGGTACGTGACGCACGTGGACGGGCGCCTCAATGACATTCTCCAGCGCGGTCATATGCGGGAACAGGTTGAAGCGCTGGAAGACCATGCCGATCTTGGAGCGCTGGGCGGCGCGCTGCTTGTCCGTCAGGGCGTGCAGCCGTACGGAGCCGTCGGGGCGCTGCTCCTCCCGCATGCCGATCAGCTCGCCGTCGACCCACACGCGCCCGGCGTCGATGGTCTCCAGCTCGTTGATGCAGCGCAGCAGCGTGGACTTGCCGGACCCGGACGGGCCCACCAGCACGGTCACGGAGCCGGGCTCGACCGTCAGGTCGATGCCCTTGAGCACGTGCAGCTCCCCGAAGAACTTGTGCAGTCCGGCGATGCGGACCTTGGGCGTACCCGGCGGGACGGGCTGGGCGGTGTTCGAGTTCATGCTGCTCACGGGGTGACCTCCAGGAAGGGGGAGTCCTTGGTGGTGTGGGAGTCGAGGATGGCCTGCTGGCGGGCTGACAGGCCGCGGCCCGCGCGGCTCCCGGCGGCGGCGGTGGACCCGTCGAAGCCGCGGCCGTAGTAGCGCTCAATGAAGTGCTGGCCGACCATCAGGATGGAGGTGATGATGATGTACCACAGGGCCGCCACGATCAGCAGCGGGATGGTCTGGTAGGTGTAGGAGGCGTAGGAGTTGGTGACGAAGGTCAGATCCAGCGTGAAGGGGACGGCCAGTACCAGCGAGGTGGTCTTGAGCATGGAGATGGTCTCGTTGCCGGTGGGCGGCACGATCACGCGCATGGCCTGCGGCAGGACGATGCGGCGCAGGATCTGCCCCCGGCTCATGCCCAGTGCGCCGGCCGCCTCGGTCTGGCCGGGATCCACGCTGGCCAGGCCGGAGCGCACGATCTCCGACAGGTAGGCGCCCTCGTTGATGCCCAGCCCCAGCACGGCGGCGACGAACGGCGTGAACACCGCCGTGGTGCGGAAGGTGATCAACTCCGGCCCGAAGGGAACCCCCAGGCTCAGGTACTGGTACAGGGCGGACAGCGCCCCCCAGAACACCAGCTGCGTGTAGATCGGGGTGCCGCGGAAGAACCACAGGTACGCCAGCGACACGCCGCGCAGCACCGGGTTCGACGACTGGCGCATGACCGCCGTCGTCACCGCCAGCACGATGCCGATCAGCATCGCCAGGAACGTCAGCAGCAGCGTCCAGCCGACCGCCCGCACCACGTGCACCTCGCGGAAGAAGAACCAGACGGTGCCCCAGTGGAACTTCTCATTGGTCACCAGGGCGTGGATGAGCATCGCACCGAGGATGGCGACGATGGTGGCGCTGATCCACGTGCCGGGCCGGGGAACCGGCTTCAGACGGTTCAACTGGACCGGTTGGTCGGGGCCGGGGACGGCCGTGGCAGAAGGGGATTGGGTGGGCTGGGGAGGTCTCAAGGTGGTGATCACTGCTCCACGTTCGGGTTCAGCTCGGCGGTGGTGAGCGCGGCGTCCTCAATGCCCCAGGCGTCCAGGATCTCCTCCCAAGTGCCGGAGTCCATGAGGTACTGGACGGCCGCCTGGATGGCGGCGTTGAACTGCGGATCGTCCTTGGCCAGGACGATGGCCTGGGGGAGTGCGTCCTCGATCTCGCCGACGGTCTCCACCCCGCCGTCGGTCAGTTCGATGGCGTAGCCGGCCACGGTCGAATCGGAATAGACGGCGTCGATCACGTGCCCCATCAGACCGGTGGTCGCCTCCGACTGGGTCGAGTAGGAACGCACGGCGATGGCCGGCAAGCCCGCCTCGGTGCAGGCGGCGGAGTCGGCGTTCATGGCCTCCTCCTGGGCGGTGCCCGTCTGCACGCCGATGGTCAGGCCGCACAGGTTCAGGTGGTCGGAGGGGTCCACGCCCTCCGGATTGCCGGCGACCACGTTGAAGCGGGAGCCGACGTTGATGTAGGCGATCATGTCCATGGCCGACTCGCGCTCGGCGGTGACGGTGAAGGAGGAGATGCCGGCGTCGTACTTGGAGCCGACGGCGGCGATGATGGAGTCGAACTCCGCCGTGTGGGTGGTCGAGTCGACGCCCAGCACGGCGGCGATGGCCTTGGTCAGATCGACGTCGTAGCCGATGGCGGTGCCGTCGGTGTCCAGGAACTCGGCGGGCGCATAGTCGGTGGAGGCGGCCACGTCGAGCACGCCGTCGGCCAGGGCGCCTTCGGGGAGCATGTCGATGATGTCCTGCTGAGCCTGGATGCCGGAGGTGTCATAGCCCGTGAAGGCGGCGGCGTCGCCGGTCTGGGTGGCCTTCCAATCGGCGGCGTCGGTACAGGCGGTCAGCGGCACCGTCGCCGTCAGCGCCAGGCACAGCCCGGCGGCGACGCGCGCGCTCAAGGTGCGTGCGGATCTCATGCGGCTCCTTCGAATCGAGGACTACGGCCGCCGCCAGGATATCCACATCAGAGCATAGATATGCAAATGGTTGGGGCGGGCCGGCACGAGAGGCCGCTCACAGGTCGTAGTACAGCTCGAACTCGTAGGGGTGGGGGCGCTGGCGCATCGGGGCGATCTCGTTGGTGCGCTTGTAGTCCACCCAGGTCTCGATCAGGTCGGGGGTGAAGACGTCGCCCTCGCCCAGGTAGTCGTGGTCGGCCTCCAGCGCCTCCAGCGTCTCATCCAGCGTGCCCGGGAGCTTGTCGATGTCGTGGTAGTCCTCGGGGGCCAGCTCGTACAGGTCCTTGTCCACGGGCTCGCGTGGCTCGATGCGGTTGCGGATGCCGTCGATGCCGGCCATGAGCGTGGCGGCGAAGGCCAGGTAGGGGTTCGCCGACGGGTCGGGCACGCGGTACTCGATCCGCTTGGCCTTGGGGGAGGAGCCGGTCACCGGGATGCGGATGCAGGCGGAGCGGTTGCGCGCCGAGTACACCAGGTTCACCGGCGCCTCGAAGCCCGGCACCAGCCGGTGGAAGGAGTTGACCGACGGGTTGGTGAAGGCCAGCAGGCTGGGGGCGTGACGCAGGATGCCGCCGATGTACCAGCGGGCCAGGTCGGAGAGCTGCCCGTAGCCGCGCTCGTCGAAGAACAGCGGCTTGCCGTCCTTCCACAGGGAGTGGTGCGTGTGCATGCCCGAGCCGTTGTCGCCGAAGATCGGCTTGGGCATGAAGGTGGCGGTCTTGCCGTTGCGCCAGGCCTCGTTCTTGACGATGTACTTGAACTTCATCATGTCGTCGCCGGCGGCGAGTAGGGAGGCGAAGCGGTAGTTGATCTCCTGCTGCCCGGCGGTGCCGACCTCGTGGTGGGCGCGTTCGATGTCGAGGCCGGACTGAATGCAGGTGCGCACGATGCGATCGCGAATGTCGGCCATCTGGTCGTTGGGCGATACGGGGAAGTAGCCGCCCTTGAAGGCGGTCTTGTAGCCCTTGTTGCCGCCGGGCTCGTCACGGCCGGTGTTCCAGGCCGCCTCGGCGGAGTCGATCAGGTAGCGGGTGGAGGCGGGCGTGGTCTCGTACTGAATGGAGTCGAACAGGTAGAACTCGGCCTCCGCGCCGATGTAGCAGGTGTCGGCGATGCCCGTGGAACGCAGGTAGTCCTCCGCCTTGGCGGCGATCGAACGGGGATCGCGGGCGTAGACCTCGTCGGTGAAGGGATCCACGATCGAGAAGTTGATTACCAATGTGCGCTGCTCACGGAAGGGGTCCAGGAAGGCGGTGGTGACGTCCGGGATGAGCTTCATGTCCGACTCGTGGATGGCGGTGAAGCCGCGGATGGAGGAACCGTCGAACATGAGCCCCTCGGTGAGCGCCTCATCCTTGAAGGCGGCAACCGGAATGGTGAAGTGCTGCATCACGCCGGGCAGGTCGCAGAAGCGCACATCAACCAGCTGCACATCCTCCTTCTCGATGTAGGCCAGCGCTTCCGCAGCGTCACTGAACATGTGGTCCCTCCGTCAGGGTGTGCGTGTTGTATGCCCGAAAGATCCCGGGCGTGGGTATGCAGGCTAGGTGGGCGCGGTGTCGTGGCGGTGCCGCGAATATGTCCGCCGTGTTTCGGCTGCATGGCCGAGCCGGTCCGCAGACTTGCGGAGCGCCGGCCTCGGGGCGGGCGCGGCGGCGGTTCAGTGGCCGCGGATGGCGCGGCGGTCCGGACGAATGTTGTTCGGGTCCATGTACTTCGGGATGGGCAGGCCCTTGGAGGACAGGGACGACAGCCGCTTGGCGACCCGGTCGATCTCGGTGTTGGTCAGCTTGGTGGGCTTAGTGGGCAGGCGCCGCAACTCGCGCTCGAGGTGGATCAGGCGTGTCTGCCCCTCCGCGGTGCCCACGCTGATCACGTGCACCGGAACCGTGGACAGGATGCGCCGCAGCACCTTCTTCTCATCCTCAACCAGGCGCTGGGTACGACCCGGCGCACCCTCGGCCACCAGCACGATGCCCGGGCGTCCCACCAGGCGCCATACGAAGTCCTGGCCCTTGGGGCTGAAGGCGACCGGATCCGACTCCACGTACCAGCCGCGGCCCGCCTGATCGAGCACGGCCTTGACCGCACCGGGGTGGCCTTCGATCTGCATGTAGGAGGCACGGCGGGTGGCCAGTGAGAGAACCACCATGTCCGCCATGAGCGCCAGCAGCACGCCCATCACCAGCCAGTACCACAGCGCCTGGCTGGTGACGGCGGACAGCGCAACGGCCAGTGCCACCAGGGCCACCAGGATGCCGAGCAGGGCCCAGCCGATCCACGGATAGCTGCGCCGTGAGATCGTGTAGGAGTCTTTGACGTTCTGGGCGACCTGTGCGAGGCGCCGCTTCTTCTTCGGCTGGGCGCTCTGGGCTGTGCTCACGATCCCACCTTAGCCGACGACGGCGCACGCCGTCCCTCAGGAGGCGGCCCGGCCCACCGGGCTCGGCGTCGCCCGGTCGGCCGCGGAGCCTGCGGCGGTCCCGGCGGCGAGCAGGGCGGCGGCCTCCTGGCGGGCCGTACTCGGCTCGGCCAGGTCGCGCATGTTGGCGGGAATCTCCCGGCCCGTGGCACGCATCGCCCGCGCCCACAGCATCCCCGAGCGGTAGGAGGAGCGCACCATGGGTCCGCTCATGACCGCATCGATGCCCCGGTCCTCCGCGAGCGCCGCCAGCTCGAGGAACTCCTGCGGCTTGACCCACCGGTCGACCGGATGGTGCAGCTTGGACGGGCGCAGGTACTGGGTCAGGGTCAGGATGTTGACACCGACCGAGACGAGGTCCGCGATTGCCTGCTCGATCTCCTCGCGGATCTCGCCCATCCCCAG
Source organism: Actinomyces sp. Z5 (assembly GCF_003287795.1). Lineage (NCBI taxonomy): Bacteria > Bacillati > Actinomycetota > Actinomycetes > Actinomycetales > Actinomycetaceae > Actinomyces > Actinomyces sp. Z5. Next base: position 43,018 of record NZ_QMIN01000076.1, on the reverse strand, counting down.
GATCAGATTCGATTTGGTCAGCAGTCCGGCCTGCGACGCGCGCGCGAGGACGTCCAGGCTGCCGGCGTAGGAGAAGGCGGGGCGGATCTGCTTGAAGATGCGCGGCACGGTCTCCAGGTTGTGGGCGAACACCTCCGGGCGGGAGGAGAAGACCTCCTGCAGCGACTCCGGGTGGCCCCTGAAGTCGGGCACCAGCAGTTCAATGCCGCAGCCGGGCACTTGTTCGTGCACCTGGCGGGCGGTCTCCGCGTACAGCCAGGCGCCGCCGTCGGGCAGGTCGTCGCGGCTCACCCCGGTAACGGTGGCGTAGCGCAGGCGCATCTCCCTGATTGAAGCGGCCACCCGGGCCGGCTCGTCCGGGTCGTACTCGGTGGGACGGCCGGTGGCGATGTCGCAGAAGTCGCAGCGGCGGGTGCAAATGCTTCCGCCCACGAGGAAGGACGCCTCGCGGTCGTTCCAGCACTCGTAGACGTTGGGGCAGTTGGCTTCGGCGCAGACCGTGTGCAGGCCGTGGCTGCGCACCAGGCCGCGCACATCCTGGTAGGTGTCGGTCACCACGGCGCGGGTGCGCAGCCAGCCGGGCTTGCGTTCGATCGGCGTCTGGGCGTTGCGGGCCTCCACACGCAGCAGGCGGCGGCCCTCAGGGGCGACGGCGTCGGGCACTGGAACTCCTCCCGTAGGACCATTGGCGTAGGACCATCGGCCCGTAGTCTATGCGGTCCGCCCCGGTCGTCACTCATCCGCCACCCCGCGTCGCTACCGGCACGAGCAACGCACCCCCGCACGGGTCTCATCTAGGCTGGTGAGGTGCATGGATTGGGACGCGTCGACGTCGGTTTGGGGACCCGCCTGGTGCCCTTTGACGAGGGCTTGGCGCTTCAGCGCGCCGTGCACGCCGACGTCGCCGCAGGCCGCCGTCCCGCGACGGTGCTGCTGCTCGAGCACGAGAGCGTCTACACGGTGGGGCGGCGCACGCACTCATGGGAGCGTCCGGCCGGCCCGCTGGCTGGGCCCGAGCGCGTGCCGGTGGTGGACGTCGACCGCGGCGGAAAGGTGACTTGGCACGGTCCCGGGCAATTGACCGTCTACCCGATCATTCGCCTGGCCGAGCCGATCGACGTGATCAAGTATGTGCGCGCCCTGGAGGCGGCGGTGATGGACGTATGCGCCGACCTCGGCGTGACCACTATGCGTGTGCCGGAGCGCTCGGGGGTGTGGGTGCCGCCGGGCCGACAACCGGGCCGCGGCGAGGCGCGCGAGTGCAAGGTCTGCGCCCTGGGGGTGCGGGTGGCGCGCGGCACCACCATGCACGGTATCGGCCTGAACGTGGACCCCGACCTGGCCGCATTCGACCTGGACCGGATCATCCCCTGCGGCATTACCGACGCCGGGGTCACCTCGTTGACAGCCGTGACCGGCATCCACTACGCGACGGCCGAACTGGCCGATCCGGTGATGGCGGCGCTGGAGACCCACTTGACTCCACTCATGGCCGACGCCTAGCCCGGAGCCGTGGCGATGGATGCTGCGTGGTCGCCCGCCCGTCCGGCCTCAGCGACTTCGACCGGTCCGGGCGCGTAACCGGTGCCGGTCTCAACGGCGGGCGGTGACAGGTGTGACGGGTTTTCCACAGGCGACGCATTGACCCTGGCACCTTGGTGCCGCTCCGGCGAACATGGAGGCCATGGGCACCAACCAGCACCGCAGCCGCCGGCGGGACGAGCAGGCGGAGGATCCCGACGCGCTCGCGCCGCAACTGCAGGACGCACTCATAGAGGCGGGCCTCGCCGTCGGCTCGCCCCTGGGCGGCGACGCACCGGGCCGGCTAGCGCCCCGCCGCGGCCTGGATGGCGCCGGCCGCGACGTCGTGATCCATCTACTCGAACTGCCCGACGACGCCGCGGGGGCCCGCACGCTGCGCCGCCTGAACGAGCTGCGCGGGCTGACCCACCCCGCGATCGCCCCCGTGCGCGACGTCATCTTCCTGCCCGACGGGTACGCGGCGGTCGTCGTCGACCTGATCGCGGGCGCCGACCTGGCGGTGGTGCTCGGGGCGCGTGGTGGCTTGACCCGCGCCGAGGCAGCGCGGGTGCTCGACGACGTCGGCGGCGCGCTGGCACACCTGCATGCCCACGGTCTGGCACACGGGGACGTCTCACCCGCCAACGTCATGGTCACCACCGATGGCGGGCTGGTGCTCATTGACCTGTTCGGCGGCATCCTCGAGTCCGGGACCGACCGCTGCGCCGCCCCCGAGCGCCACGGTGGCGGCCCCGCGACCCCGGCATCGGACGTGTACGCGCTGGCGGCCCTGCTGCGCGAATGCGCCTCCGGGTCGGCGCTGCTGCGGGCCCGCCTTGAACGCATCCTGCCCGACGCGCTCGACGCCGATCCGACCCGTCGTCCCACCGCCCGTGCCCTGGCCGCCCGGGCGCATGAACTGGCCCAGCCCGGCCGCCTGGTCCTGCCCGAGGGCGCCCGCCTGGCCGCGGGCGCCCTGCGTGCCGCGGCGGCCCGACCTACCCGCGTGGTCCCCACCCGCCGCGCGCTGCGCCGTCGTCGGGGGCCGGCAGCGCGACCCGAAGCGGGACGCGGGCGCCGGCGCGGCCGATCTCGCACGGGGCGACGGCGGCTGGCTGCCGCACTAGTCGGCCTGGTGGCGCTGGTGAGCGTGTTGGGTTTGGGCGTCGGGTTACTCGGCGTCGGCCAGGCGGCACGGGCCACGGCGCCCGGCACCGGCGCAGCCGCCGGCGCCCCGGCCACGGTCCCTGCTCCGACGCAAGTCGCGGAGGAGAGCCTGTTGGAGGTGGTGGTGGACCTGACCGGGCGGCGCGACGCCGCCTTGAATGCCGGTGACGGCGTCGCCCTGGCCGACACCACGGTGCCGCACTCGCCGGCGGCGAACGCCGATGCGGCCGTGTTGGAGGCGCTGGCCGCGGCGGGGGAGAGCGTCGACGGGCTGGACACCGATGTGCTCGGCGTGACCGAGGTGGACGTGCCGGAGGACTGTGAGCAGACCTGGGTGGGCGCCCGGGCCGTGCGCATCCGTCAGTCCCAGCCGGCCTCCACCCGCACGGGCGCGGACGGTGCCGTGCGCACCGTGCCGGCGCTGGCGGCACGCGAGGTGATACTGATCCTCGTCCCCGACCCGTGGCGCGTGGCCGAGGTGCGCGCTGCGTAGAGCGCCAATTTCGATTTCCTCGTGAGGCTCTGATGTTCCCGGGGCTCAGGCCGTCATCCAGCGACGACAGTTACCCACTTCTGGAATCGATCATCTAGGGCGCTCAGGTGCAACGCCGGCCGGGTCTCATAGAGAGGCGGCGACCGTCCTGGCGATGGCGCCGAAGGTGTTGACCATGCCTATGCGTGTCAGTCGCCGGGTCACCGGGTGTAGTAGACGCCCGGACAGGCGCCAGACACGGTATGCGCGCGTGAAGGTCAGCTCGCACCCGCCGGGTGCCGGTCGCAGAACGAAGCTGTCGTAGGAGTGGGTTTGGCCGTCATACGGCCCGGTGAGAATGGTCTTCACCCAGCACACCACGTCGGTCCCAAGCTCGAGGTGTCTTCAGCGCAAATCCAGGTGGCGGCTTCCGTTGCGCGAGCGGTGCATACTGACAATCCCATCCAGATGCTGCTCGCGCACCTCTGTTGGCAATACGGCCCATCCGGTGAGCATCCCCGGATCGGCCAGCACCGCGTGCACCAGCTCCGGTGGTGCAGAGATGAATCGTCTCAGGCACAGGGCTCCGGATGGCGTCTCCGGCAACAGGCCGCGGTCGACTTTAGTAACGCCTGGGGAGCGGAGGTGGCCCCCGTCGTGTGTGGCCAGATCGGCGTGTAGTCGTTCTGTATCCACGTCGAGGTGGGCGAGTATGCGCATCGGCGTCCCGCCCTCCGTCTCCATCAGGCTTTTCAGAGCTGATAGGGAAGTACTGAAATCATTACGACGATCGGCGGCGAACTGCTGAGCTTGGCCGGACAAGGGGATATCGCCGAGGTTGGCCAGCCTCTGCGCCTCCTGGCCGGGCGACTGCAGCGAAGCCGGTATGGCGGTTGCGTCTATGCCGAGGGTCGCCAGGTCCGCGGCGGATACTTCGTACATGGCGCGTCGGGCGTTCGCCAGGGTGACTCCGTGCGTGCCGAGCAGCGCCGCCGCCTCACCGCCCTGGGCGAGCAGCCCCAGCAGCAGGTGGTCGATGTCGATCTCAGGGTGCTGCAGACGCCCGGCCTCATGTCGCGCATAACTAATCCAGGACCACAGATGGGTACGGCTCGATACTGTCATCGGTTCCTCCTCCTGGTGGGTGCCAGTCCGGGTGCGACTCGTTTCGCGTACTTCTTGTGGACGGCTTGGCGGGTGACGCCGAGGTTGTTCGCGATTTCCGTCCAGCCCATGCCAGCGCGCAGAGCAGCCTCAACCTGTGCAAGCTCCAGAGTCTCGGTGAGTCTGCGCAAGGCGGCCACGGCGCGCAAACCGGTTGTCGGCTCTGTCGTATCGGCTGCCGCGGCGGCCACTTGGTCGGGTGTAGGTGTCGTTTTCAAAGCCACGTAAGCAACTTACGTTGACAGGTGGTGGCTTGTCAACCAAAGTTGCGCAGATATGCGACCGTGGGTTCTGGACGTACATGCATCTGCAGGATCAAGGCTTTCGCTGCGACGCCAGGGGAAGCCGGTGTTGATCGGGTAGTGCGTGACTCGGCGCGCTTCCCGCAGACGGTTCGCGATGCGTCGTGTGGGTCCGGGATGACTGGCAATGGTCCGGCCCGGGCCGGACAACTGCGCCGGAGATGCGGGGTCTCGGCCACCCGATGGCGCCGCACACCCCAGGCCCGGCTCGGAGGGGTTCGCGACCGGGCGGTTCACGACTTCGCCAGTCTGGACCCCTTACGTCTGTTTGGACCGCCCCAGTTGCACACATTACGGCGGTCCAAACGGAGAGAAGCGGTCCGAACACCAAACAGAGGACCGCGGTCAAAACGGGGAGGGCGGTGACCCAATAGGGCCTGCGGCGCGCGAACCCGAAACAACGGCGGGCCCGCGT
>NZ_QMIN01000076.1:33391-37675 GCF_003287795.1 Actinomyces sp. Z5 | reverse complement strand
GCCCGCACGCAACGCGTGCGGGCCCCGCGGCTGCCTTTGAGGGTGTCGGCTGTGCTACAGCCCCAGCTCACCGGCGAAGTCGCCGTCCTCCAGGCGCTTCTTGACGGTCATGAGGTACCGGGAGGCGTCCGCGCCGTCGACCAGTCGGTGGTCGTAGGACAGGGACAGGTAGCACACCGAGCGCACGGCAATTACCTCGTTGCCGTCGCCGTCCTTGACTACGCGGGGCTGGCGGGTGATGGCACCCAGGCCGAGGATGGCGACCTCGGGCGGGTTGACGATCGGGGTGTCGAACAGGGCGCCGCCGGAGCCGGTGTTGGTGATCGTGAAGGTCGCACCGGACAGCTCACCGGCGTCGACCCGGTTCTCGCGAGTACGCGCGGCCAGGTCGTTGATGCGCTTGGCCAGGCCCGGAATGTTCAGGTCGCCGGCGTGCTTGACCACGGGCACGTACAGCCCGCGCGGAGTGTCCACCGCGATGCCGATGTGCTCGACGTCGTGGTAGGTCACCTCGTCCTCCGCGATGGTCGCATTCAGCTTCGGGTGTGCCTTGAGCGCCTCCGTGGCGGCGGCCACGAAGAACGGCAGGTAGGTGAGCCTGGTGCCGTTGCGCGCCAGGAACTCGTCCTTGGCGCGAGCACGCAGGGCGGCGATGCGGGTCACATCCACCTCCACGACCGTGGTCAGCTGGGCGGAGGTCTGCAGCGATGTCATCATGCGGTCGCCGATCAGGCGGCGCAGGCGGCTCATCTTCTCAGTGCGGCCACGCAGCTCGGACTCGCCGGCCGACGGCGCGGGGCGGGTCGGGCTCGCCGCGGTGGGAGCGGCCGAAGACGCCGCCGGCTGCGGTGCGGAGACGGGTGCAGCAGGCTCGGCCTGCGGTGCCGGCGTGGCCTCGGCCTGTGGTGCAGGCGCGGCGGCCTCCGCCCGCGCCGCCGCCGCGGCCTCCACGTCCTGCTTGCGGATGCGTCCGCCGACGCCGGTGCCGGTGACGGTGGCCAGGTCGACGCCCCGCTCACGGGCGAGCTTGCGCACGATCGGAGTGACATAGCCGACCGACGGCGATGCGTCCGGGGCGGCGGGTGCCGTTGGAGCCGGTGCCGCGGCGGGCTCGGGTGTCGGCGCGGCGGGCTCGGGTGTCGGCGCGGCGGGCTCCTGCGGCGTCGAAGCGGCAGGCGCGGGCTCGGCGGGCGCGCCGCCGGCCTCGGCCGGATCGCCCACGATGGCCAGGACGGTGCCGACCTCGGCGTTCTCGTCCTCGGCGACGCGGATCTCCAGCAGGGTTCCGGAAACCGGGGAGGGGACCTCGGTGTCGACCTTGTCGGTGGCCACCTCCAGCAGGGGTTCACCGACCTCGATGGTGTCTCCCACGGACTTCAGCCAGGAGGAGACGGTTCCCTCGGTTACCGACTCGCCCAGGGCGGGCATCTTCACGGACTCAGCCATTAGAGCTTGCCTTCCTCGTTGGTTTGCTGATTGCCAGTTCAATTCGGGTGGAGCGAGTATGCGGTCAGCCGTGGTTGTGCAGCGGCTTGCCGGCCAGCGCCATGGCGGCCTCGCCGATGGTCTCGTTCTGGGTGGGGTGGGCGTGCACCAGGGCGGCGACGTCGTTGGCGTCGGCCTCCCACGACACGATCAACTGGCCCTCGCCGACCTGCTCACCCATGCGGGCGCCGATGGCGTGGAAGCCGAGGATGGGACCGTCCTTCAGGGACACCAGCTTCACGAAGCCCTGCGTGCCCAGGATCTGGGACTTGGCATTGCCGGCCACGTTGAACTGGCTGGTGACGATGTTCTCCGCGCCGTGCAACTCGGCGGCGCGCGCCTCGGACAGCCCCACGGAGGCGATCTGCGGCTCGCAGAAGGTCACCTTGGGCACCTTGACGTCGTCGACCGGCTCGGGATCCAGGCCCGCGATCCGCTCGGCGACGGCGATTCCCTGCGCGAAGCCGCGGTGAGCCAGCTGCACGCCGGGCACGATATCGCCCACGGCCCACACCCCGGGAACGTTCGTGCGCCCGTGCGGGTCGGTGAGCACAAAGCCGCGGTCCATGGCCACGCCCACCTCCTCAAAGCCCAGGTTGGCGGTGGCCGGGCCGCGGCCCACCGCGATCAGCAGCACCTCGGCCTCGGTGACGGCACCATCGGCGGTGCGCACCCGCACGCCGCTCTCCGTGCGTTCAACGGACTCGAAGCGGGTGCCGACGCGGAAGTTGATGCGCCGCTTGCGGAAGGCACGCTCGAGCTGCTTGGAGATCGCCTCGTCCTCGTTGGGAACCAGGTGCGGCAAGGCCTCGATGATGGTGACCTGGCTGCCCAGGGAGGCCCAGGCGGAGGCGAACTCCACCCCGATCACCCCGCCTCCCAGGATCACCGCGGACGCAGGCACGTGATCGAGTTCGAGGGCCTGCTCGCTGGTGATCACCGGCCCGGAGATCTCCTGCCCCATGGTCTTGGAGTAGGAGCCGGAGGCGAGAACCACGTTGCGGCCCCGGTAGTGCCGGCCAGCCACCTCGACCGCGTCCGGCGCGACCAGGCGGCCCCAGCCTCCCACCAGGTCGATGCCGCGGGAGGAGACCAGCCCCTGCAGCCCCTTGTACATGCGGGCGACGATGCTGTTCTTGTACTCCTGGACGGCGGGCATGTCGATGCCCTCCAGGGCCGCCCGGATGCCGACTGCGGAGGCCTCCCGAACCGCGTCCGCGGTCTCCGCCGCGTGCAGGATGGCCTTGGTGGGCACGCAGCCGCGGTGCAGGCAGGTGCCACCCACCTTGTCCGCCTCAACCAGTGCCACGCGCAGCCCGAGCTGGGCGCCGCGCAGCGCCGCCGCGTACCCGCCCGAGCCGCCCCCGAGCACCACCATGTCGTAAACGGCGTCTTGACCGGTTCCGGCCCCGTCGATCGCACCTGCTTGTGTCACGTGCATGCTTCCTTTCAAAGTCGGCCGTGAGCGGCGGTGTTGTTCGGCGGCCAGCGATGGCCGCGGTCCCGCGAATGGGGACGAGAGTCCCGGGTAGCCTACGGCATGGATCACCTGCACGGCGAGTGTTTACTCAGCTCGGTCGGTGCCCTGCCGCGCGCCCGTGATCCGGTCCTCCAGGAAGGCCAACAGCGTGGCGACGCCGAAGCCGGTCCCACCGGTGGGGGTCAGTCCCCAGGCGGACTTTTCGTTGTAGGCGGGCCCCGCAATATCCAGGTGCGCCCACGGGGTCCGGCCCACGAACTCGCGCAGGAACAGCCCCGCCACGAGCATGCCGCCGGCCCGGTTGCCGACGGCGGCATTGCGCAGATCTGCGAAGGGGGACTCCAGGTTGGCGCGCAGATACGCCGGCAACGGCATGGGCCAGAAGTCCTCCCCGGCGCGCTCGGCCGCGGCGATGACGCCGTCGCGCACCGATTCGCTACCCATCACCGCGGCGACGCGCTCGCCCAACGCCACGATCTGTGCGCCGGTCAGGGTCGCGACGTCCACCACGACGTCGGGCTCCTCGGCGACGGCGGCGGCCAGGGCATCGGCGAGCACCAGCCTGCCCTCGGCATCGGTGTTGGTCACCTCCACGGTGGTGCCGTCGAACGTGGTGACCACGTCGCCCGGGCGCTGGGCGGCCCCACCGGGAAGGTTCTCCGCCAGGGCGAGCCAGGCGGTCGTCTTGACCGGCAGCCCCAGCCGGGCCGCTGCCAGCGTTGCGGACAGCACGGTGGCCGCCCCGGCCATGTCCGACTTCATGGTGGGCATGGAGGTCGGTGGCTTCAGCGACAGGCCGCCGGAGTCGAAGGTGATGCCCTTGCCCACCAGGGCGACGTGCTCGGCGTCCTTGACTCGCGGCGTCCAGGCCACGCGGACCAGGCGGGGCGGATGCACCGCCCCCTGGCCGACTCCCGCAATTCCGCCGAAGCCGTCGGCCGCAAGGCGCTTGTCGTCATACACCTCAACCTCCAAGCGGCCGTCCTTACGGCCGGGCCCGGCCGCGGCGGCGGCTCGGCGGGCGTACTCGACGAAGGCGGTGGGGGTGAGTGAGGCGGGCGGGTCATTGACCAGGTCCCGGGTGGCGGCCACCGCCTCGGCCAGGACGCGGGCGCGCTGCAGCACCGGCGCCGCCCCATCCGCTGGGCTGCGGCGCAGCAGCGTGCGCGGCAGTGGGCCCAGCGGGGTCAGCACCGTGATCCGGGCCAGGGGTGCCGTCGGCTCCGGGATCCGCCGCGACCAGACGTAGGCGCCCTCCAACGCGCCCTCGGCTACTGCGGCCAGGCGCTCGGTGGTGTCCGCGGGTAGGGCGAAGACCG
>NZ_QMIN01000076.1:22277-33135 GCF_003287795.1 Actinomyces sp. Z5 | reverse complement strand
CGCGGGCGGCGCGTCCGGCCGCCCGGCGCAGTGCGGCGACGTCGTCGCCGTCGCCGGTGCCCACCACCAGCAGGGTGGGGGCCAGCGAATCCCGGCGCGAGTGCTCCAGCGCCGCCGTGGGCACCCGCACCACGGCGTCGAGGGCCGCGGTGAAGCCGAGAGTGGACAGCAGTGCCGGCAGCGCGCTCAGATCCGGCAGGATGCCCAGTCCGGACTCCTCACCGAGCAGAACCGGTGCGTCGGCTTCCGCGCGGGCCGCCAATACCAGGACATCGCCGCCCACCTCTGCGGCCGACAGACTGGAGGTCGTAATCTCACTCATGCGGGAATGGTAACGTCACAGCGCCGGCCACTGCCGGGCCCGCCGGGCGCCATCCGGGAACGGCCCGGCTCCGAATCAGTGCACCACGAGGTCAGTAACCGTATGGATGAGTCTTCCCAGGCGCGGTCCCTCAACGACACGCGCCGTCCCGCGCACGGCTGGGGGCGCGCACTCGTGGGGGTCTTCGCGCTTTTCGGCCTGGCGGTGGCCCTGCCCGCCTTCGTCGACCTGGCCCGGTCGGGTGCGGGCATGCGCCTGCCGGCCGGGCTCAGTGGCCTATGCGGGGTGGGCTACGTGGTGCTGTCGGTTGCCGTGGCTCACAACGGCCGGCGCATGCGGCGTGTCGGATGGGCTTGCCTAGTAGTTGAGTTGGTGGGGCTCGTCGCCGTCAATGTGGTGGGCCTGACGGGCTCCGCCTGGTCGGCGTGGGGGAGCGTCTGGTGGTACCTGCCGGTGCTCCTGCCGCTGGTCGGCGGCGCGCAATTGTGGCTGGCCGATCCGCGTCGCATCGTCACCAATGCCGAGCGCATCACCGACATCTCCGACACGATCCAGGGAACCGTTCACCGCGACCGCAAGTAACCGCCCTCAAGGGGCGCGCTCAACGTGTGCGGCGACGGCGCAGCCACGCCTGCGTGCGCGACCCCAGGGAGGTGCGCTGCTCGGCGGCCTCGACGGCACGCCGCTGCTGCCGGTACAGGCGCCGCACCATGTCCTCCTGACTCACCCAGCCGATCAGCTCCAGTCCACCGTCCGGCAGCGCCTGCGTGACCGGCAGCGCCTCCAGGTGGGATTCGATCAGCGCCCCCAGCACACGGTGCGCGTCCGCGCCGCCGTCAACGTGCTCCCGGTCCAGGGGCAGCCCGCCCACGCATCGCGGAGAACCGTACGCCTCGCCGGCGTCGGGGTGGGAGCGCGCCTCCGCGACGGCGACGGCGGAGACACACCCCAGCCAGACCGGCTTCGGGTCCCCGGCGCCGGCCCCCGGCCGACCGGCCGCGGTGTCCCCCACCACCGGCAGGCGCACCGCACCCGCCGCACGCAGCGCCTCGGCGGCCTCGGCCAGCGAGGCGGTGGCCTCCAGCACCGCCGGGGGCGCGTGCATCAGGCCGCGGGCGTCCACCCGGCCCACCAGCGTCGCACGCACCGGGTCGTCAATGTCATCGCCGCGGCGGCGCAGCTCTTCGGTGTAGATCGTGGTGCGGGTCAGGAACCGGCTCATGGTGGTGGACAGCGCCACCGCCAGCATCAGCGGCAGCAGCAGGTGGTACTGGCCGGTCATCTCGATGATCAGCACGGTACCGGTGATGGGTGCGCGCGCCGAGCCCGCGAAGACCGCGCCCATGCCGATCACTCCGAACACGGCCGCAGCCTCGGGCCGATTCGGCGCCAGCGCGGTGCCCCAGGCCGCCCCAGGGTGGCCCCGATGCACAGCGACGGCGCGAACACGCCACCGGTCATACCGACCCCCAGGGTCACCGAGGTCGCCAGGATCTTCGCGGCCGTGAGTCCCAGCAGTGCTGCCGCCGTGTACTGGCCGCCCAGGGCACGATCCAGCACCGCGGCCGACTCGCCGTACACCTCCGGCACCGCCAGCAGCAGCGCCCCCACCAGCAGCCCGCCCACCGCGGGCCGGACCCAGGCGGGCAGGTGCAGCCGGTCGCCGACAGCCCCCAACAGGTCCGCCGCCAGGTAGCGACAGCGGGAGAAGATCACCCCGACAACGCCGCCGACCAGGCCCAGCAGCGCCACCCACAGCAGCTGGGCGTCGCCGTGCAGGTCAAGCGCCGGCAGCGACACCGACAGGGTGGTCCCCAGCAGGTGGTGCGCCAGCACCGTGGCGGCCACGCAGGCCAGCACCACGAAGGCGAAGGCGTCCACGGTGAAGTCCATGAGCACCACCTCCAGGGCGAAGAATGCCCCGGCCAGTGGGGCGTTGAAGGCGGCGGCGATCCCGGCGGCCGTGCCCGCGGCCGCCAGTAGGCGCACGGAGCGCCGCGGCAGCCCCAGGCGCCGCCCGAAGACGCTGGCCGTACTCGCGCCCAGCTCGGCGATCGGTCCCTCCGGCCCCACCGATCCGCCGCCACCAATGGTCAATGTGGCGGCGAGCACGCTCGCGCCGGCGGGTAGGGGAGCCATGGTGCCGTCGGACCGACGGGCCGACCAGATCACCCCCGCCACGCCGTGGCCCGTGGCGGTTGCACCCAGCCGGCTCATCAGCACCCCGACCAACAGACCGGACAGCACCGGCGCCGCCAGCACGAACCCACGGCCCAGGCCCGCCAGCACCCCGGTGGACGGCCCCAGAATCAGGGTGTAGTCATCGGTACCGGTCAGGACCCGGGTCCACAGGTCGATGCCGGCCCGAAAGACGACGGCACCGGCCCCGGCCGTCAAACCGGTGAGTACCGCCAGAATGAACAGTCCGGTGCGGTGGTAGCGCAGCAGATTCAGGGTGTGCTCCCGCAGCCGGCCGCCTGCATTTCTGGGCACGAGTGCAGTCACGGCCGGCGCGGGTGTCAGCGGTCCAGGTTATCCACGTGCAGGGCGACCCGCTCCAGCACCGGGGAGGCCAGGCCCCACACCTGTGCGTAGAAGCTCAACTCGTCCTGGTAGGCGCGGTGCACGTTGGCGGCGAGGCTGAAGCCGTGCCCCTCGCCCTGGAAGACCTCCAGGGCGACCGGCAGCCCCTTGGCCTTGACCGCCTCGTACATGCCGGTGGCCTGAGCGGGCGGAATGATCGGGTCGGCGCTGCCCTGCAACAGCAACAGCGGGGCGTGAATGTCATCGATGCGGTTGATCGGGGAGCGCTCGGCGTAGACCGGGTCATCCAGGTCGTCCGCGCCCACCAGCCTTTGAATGTAACGGGACTCGAACTTGTGAGTGGTGCGGGCCAACTGGGCCAGGTCGGCCACCCCGTACAGGGAGGTGCCGGCGCTGAACACGTCGGAGCGGGCCAGCGCCGCCAGGGCGGTGAATCCGCCGGCGGAGGCACCACGCACCGCGATGCGGGCCGGGTCCACCTTGCCGGAGTCGGCCAGGAACTGGGCCCCCGAGACGACGTCGTCAACGTCGTACACGCCCCACTTGCCGTTCAGCAGGCGCCGGTAGTCCGAGCCGTAGCCGGTCGAACCACGGTAGTTAACGGCCAGATAGGCGAAACCGCGGCTGGTCCAGAACTGGATGCGCAGGTCATACCCGGTGCGGTCCATGGCGGTGGGGCCGCCGTGCACGCCCACGATCAGCGGCGGCAGCTCGTCGTCGGGACCGACATAGGCGGAGGAGGCCGGGGCGTAGAAGAAGCCGTGCGCGGTGGCGCCGTCGGTGGTGGGCCAGGAGACGGGCTCGGCGAAGGAGATGCCGGCGTCGTGAGCGGAGAAGTCACCCGAGCCGCGCAGAATCTCCACCTGCCGTCCACGCACCTCCACGATGCTGGGCAGCTCGGTCTCGCTGCCGGCCAGCATGACGACGCGTCCCCCGGAGGAGGCGACGTTGCCCATCGGCTGCCAGCCGACGTTCCACTCCTCCAGTTCCCCATTGGCCAGCTTGACCGTGCCCAGGTGCCACACGCCGTCGCGCGCCCAGGAGGCGATCAAATGCTCGCCGTCGAGCACGTCGAAGTGGTGCGGCCCCAGCACCCAGGCGGGGGAGGTGAAGGTCGCGTCGATCGGGTGCAGCGGGCGGGTGCGCAGAGACTCGGTCCAGCCCTCGCGGTTGGTGCCGCGGCGCGGGAATCCCTCGGTGCGGTACAGGTTCCAGAAGCCGGAGGCGTTGGACACGTGCACGAGTTCGCACTCCTCGGTCCAGCGCGGCTCGGACACGGAGTAGCCGGCGCCCCCGTCGACGACGGTCTGGGAGCCGATGGTGCCGTCCGGGAGCAGGTCACCCACGTGCAGGGTGGCGTTGTCCCAGGGCATGTCCGGGTGGTTCCAGGTGATCCAGGCCAGGTGCTCCCCGTCGGGTGACAGCGTGGGGGAGACCACGAAGTCGGTGCCGGACACGATCGTGGTGCAGGCGGCGTCGTCGCGGGCGGCCGAGCCGTCCAGCGGAATGGCCACCAGCGTGTTGACCGGCTCGCCGTCGCCGCGATGGTCCTCGCGCACCGCGTAGACCAGGCCGCGGGCGGTGTCGATCTCCAGGTCGCCGTGGCGCACGTCCCCGTAGATGGTCAGCGGCACCAGGCCGCGCAGCCGGTGGGCGACGTCGTAGCGGTACAGGCGCCCATCGCCGGCGTGGGAGACGACGATTATGCCGGAGTCGACGGCGTAGGCGCGCCCGCCGTACTCATGCACGCGGGTGCGGGCGTCCACCAGCTCGTCGGCCGGCGTCAGCGGCAGTACCTCACCGATCTGTCCGTCGCCGTCCCGGCGCAGCAGGACCTGGCGGCCGGCCTGGGAGGCGCGCTGCTCCACCCAGTAGGTGTCCCCGCCATCCACGCGCACCTGTGACAGGGACAGGGTGCGGGTGGTGATGGTTCCGGGGGTGATCGGCGAGGGCCAGGTCCCGTACGGCGCTGTGGTACTCATCGTTCCTCCTGAAAGCGGTGGGTCGGCGCGGGGCGCCCGTCGGGCGGTGCGCACGGTCCGGGGCCAACCCTACGTGTTCCCGGCTGCACGGTGTCCGCTTGTGGCGCCTAGTGGGCCGCGGGTCGTGGCGGCCCGCCCGGCGCGGATGTGCATATGCTGGGACGCCGTGGTGGCAGCGGTTCCCCGCGTGCCGCCGCAACCCGACCGGCAATAGGAGGAGACGCGCCGATGAGTGAGACCCCTGCCACCCTCGGCGCGGCCGGTGCTGACCGCACAGGTGGTGTTCCCGACGCCGTCGGCACCCCCTCATCCCTGCCCGCTACGCCACTGCTCAGCCGCATCCACCGCCCGGCCGACCTGCGCGGCCTGACCAGTGACGAAATCGAGGCGCTCGCGGCCGAGATCCGCCGCTACCTGGTGGCCACGGTGGCGCGCACCGGCGGGCACCTCGGCCCCAACCTCGGGGTCGTCGAGCTGACCCTGGCCCTGCACCGCACCTTCCGCTCTCCGCGCGACACCATCGTCTTCGACACGGGCCACCAGGCCTACGTGCACAAGCTGCTCACCGGTCGGCAGGACTTCAGTCGGCTGCGCGAACGCGGCGGCGTATCCGGCTACCCCTCCCGGCAGGAGTCCATTCACGACGTCGTCGAGAACTCCCACGCCTCTACCGCCCTGTCCTGGGCGGACGGCATCGCCCGCGCCAACCACCTGCAGGGACGCGACCGGCACATCGTCGCCGTGATCGGTGACGGGGCGCTGACCGGCGGCATGGCGTGGGAGGCGCTGAACAATATTGCCGACTCCGCCGATAAGCACCTGGTGATCGTGGTCAACGACAACGGTCGCTCCTACGCGCCCACCATCGGTGGACTGGCGCACCACTTGGACGCGCTGCGCACCAATCCCGGCTACGAGCGCATGCTGTCCAGTGTGAAGCACACGCTGCTGTCGCAAGGTGCTCCGGGGCGCGCCGCCTTCGATGCGCTGCACGGCCTGAAGCGCGGTCTCAAGGACATCCTGGTGCCCTCGGCCTTCTTCGAGGACTTGGGCATCAAGTACACCGGGCCGGTCGACGGGCATGACGAGACCGCGGTGGAGTTCGCCCTGGCCCGGGCGCGGGACTACACCGAACCGGTGATCGTCCACGTCATCACCGAGAAGGGGCGCGGCTACACCCCGGCCGAGGAGGACGCCGCCGACCGCTTCCACGCCGTCGGCCGCATCCACCCGGAGACCGGTTTGCCGGTGGTGCCCTCCCGCTTCGGGTGGACCGCCGTCGTCGCCGAGGAGCTGCTGGCGCTGGCTCGTGCCGACAAGCGGGTTGTGGGCATAACCGCCGCCATGCAACAGCCGGTCGGTCTGCAGCCACTGGCCGACGCGCTGCCCGATCGGGTGATCGACGTCGGCATCGCCGAGCAGCACGCGCTCACCAGTGCGGCCGGCATGGCCTTCGCCGGCCTGCATCCGGTGGTCGCGCTGTACGCGACCTTCCTCAATCGGGCCTTCGACCAGGTGCTCATGGACGTGGGCCTGCACCGGGCCGGCGTCACCGTGTTGCTGGATCGGGCCGGCATCACCGGCACCGACGGCGCCAGCCACAATGGCATGTGGGACATGGCGCTGTTGGCGCACGTGCCCGGCCTGCATCTGGCCGCGCCCCGCGACGAGGCCACGTTGCGCCAGGCCGTGCGGGATGCGGTCGACGTGGACGATGCGCCCACGGTGGTGCGCTATCCGAAGGGCTCCCTGCCCGCCCCGCTGCCGGCCGTGCGCACCGTGGGGGAGGACGACGGGCCCTTCGGTGCCGTGGACGTTCTGCAAGACACGGCGGGGGAGCGGCCGGTGCTGCTGGTTGGAGTGGGTGCCATGGCCGAGAACGCGCTCGACGCCGGGCGGAGCCTGACTGCGGAGGGGGTTGCCGTGCGGGTGGTGTGTCCGCGCTGGCCCGTGCCGGTGCCGGACGCGCTGGTCGAGCTCGCCCGCGCCGCGAGCGGCACGGTGGTGGTGGAGGACGGGCTCGTGGAGGGCGGCGTGGGCTCGCAGCTGCGCGACGCCGTCGAGGACGCCTCCCTTGCGGACGGAGTCGCGGAGGTCCCCCGCGTAGCCCGGCTGGGTGTGCCGCGCCGCTTCCTGCCGACGGCCACGCGCGAGCAGCTGCTGGCCGACTTCGGCATGGACCGCGCGGGGATCTGCGCAGCGGTGCGTCGCCTCGTGAATCCGGACACGGCCCCGGACGGCAGGGGCTGATCTCGGCCCCGACCGGCGCACCCACGCAGATGTAGGACACCAGTCCCAGGCTGGGGGTGGAGCGTGGCTCGGGGCGATGCGTCGGCGTCGTCCGGTTGAACGAGCGGCACGCGACCGGAGGCGGCGCGCGCGACGGACTGGCATGAGGGTATCTAGAGCAGATTGCCGGGGCGGGCGCGGATCGCCGTGATTGTGCGGTTCTTGGGTGTTCGCGGGGAGTGGTGACCGGAGGAACAGGTTGCGCCGACGCCTAGGACTAACGTCCTAGGTTAGGTTGGGCTGGGTAGTGGCTGTGAGTCATCCCACCGGGTGGTTTTGAATCGGCATGACACAAAGCGGGACGTCTGGCCTAGTCTTAACTCGACGGCGCAACGATGTACCGCCACGCCTCACAAGGGCGCACACCATCGGGTGGCGTGAGCCACCCACCCTATAGGAGGGCACGGATGACAACCGAGGTCACAGCATCCGCCACTGCGGACGAGACCACCAGCCGCGACGCGTGGGAGGGCTTCACCAAGGGCCCGTGGACCGAGGATATTGACGTCCGGGACTTCATCCAGCGTAACTACACCCCGTACGCGGGCGACGCGTCGTTCCTTGCCGGCGCCACCGACAAGACCCTGCGCCTGTGGGACACCCTGGAGAAGAACTACCTGTCTGAGGAGCGCAAGGTGCGCATCCTCGACGTCGACACTCACACCCCGTCCGACATCGACGCATTCCCTGCCGGCTACATCAGCGAGGACGACGACGTCATCGTCGGCCTGCAGACAGACTCCCCGCTCAAGCGCGCCATGATGCCCAACGGTGGCTGGCGCATGGTGGAGCAGGCGATCAAGGAGGCCGGCAAGGAGGTCGACCCCGAGGTCAAGAAGATCTTCACCCGCTACCGCAAGACCCACAATGACGCGGTCTTCGACATCTACACCCCGCGCATCCGTGCCGCCCGCAGCTCCCACATCATCACCGGCCTGCCCGACGCCTACGGCCGCGGCCGCATCATCGGCGACTACCGCCGCGTCGCCCTGTACGGCGTCGACCGCCTCATCGAGCTCAAGCAGCAGGCCAAGGACGCCGTTGCCGACAAGCCCTTCTCCGAGCACTGGGCCCGGTACCGCGAGGAGCACGCCGAGCAGATCAAGGCGCTGAAGAAGCTCAAGAACATGGCCGCCTCCTACGGCTTCGACATCTCCGGCCCCGCCAAGGACGCCCACGAGGCCGTACAGTGGACCTACTTCGCCTACCTGGCCTCCGTGAAGTCCCAGGACGGCGCCGCCATGAGCATCGGTCGCCTGTCCGCCTTCCTCGACATCTACTTCGAGCGCGACCTGAAGAACGGCGTCATCGACGAGTCCCGCGCCCAGGAGCTCATCGACAACATCGTCATGAAGCTGCGCATCACCCGCTTCCTGCGCACCACCGACTACGACCAGATCTTCTCCGGCGACCCCTATTGGGCCACCTGGTCCGACGCCGGCTTCGGCGAGGACGGCCGCCCGCTGGTCACCAAGACCTCCTTCCGGCTGCTGCAGACCCTGCGCAACCTGGGTCCGGCCCCGGAGCCGAACATCACCATCTTCTGGAACGAGGACCTGCCCAAGGGCTACAAGGACTTCTGCGCCCTGATCTCCATCACCACCTCCGCCATCCAGTACGAGGCGGACGAGCAGATCCGCGAGCACTGGGGCGACGACGCCGCCATCGCCTGCTGCGTTTCCCCGATGCGGGTCGGCAAGCAGATGCAGTTCTTCGGTGCCCGCGTGAACGCCGCCAAGGCGCTGCTGTACGCCATCAACGGCGGCCGCGACGAGATGACCGGCAAGCAGGTCGTCACCGGCCTGCCCGGCATCGAGGGCGACGCCCCGCTCGACTTCGACGAGGTCTGGGACAAGTACGAGAAGATGCTCGACTGGGTGGTCGGCACCTACGTCGAGGCGCTGAACATCATTCACTACTGCCACGACCGCTACGCCTACGAGGCCATCGAGATGGCGCTGCACGACTCCGACATCGTGCGCACCATGGGCTGCGGCATCGCGGGCCTGTCGATCGTCGCCGACTCGCTGAGTGCCATCAAGTACGCCAAGGTCACGCCGGTGCGCGATGAGACCGGCCTCGTGGTCGACTACGTCACCGAGGGCGACTTCCCGATCTACGGCAACGACGACGACCGCGCCGACGAGATCGCCGCGACGGTGGTCCACACCATCATGTCCAAGATCAAGGAGCAGCCCCTGTACCGGGACGCCATCCCGACCCAGTCCGTGCTGACGATCACCTCCAACGTCGTCTACGGCAAGGCCACCGGCTCCTTCCCGTCCGGCCACCAGAAGGGCACCCCCTTCTCCCCGGGTGCCAACCCGGAGAACGGCATGGACACGCACGGCATGGTCGCCTCCATGCTGAGCGTCGGCAAGCTTGACTACAACGACGCCCTCGACGGCATCTCCCTGACCAACACCATCACGCCCCAGGGCCTGGGCCGCACGCTCGACGAGCGCGTGTCCAACCTCGTGGGCATCCTCGACGCCGGGTTCGTCCCCGAGAACGTCGAGGCCTGATCGCGCCGCCCCGGCGGTTGCCACCAGACCATCTGAATCAACTCATTCTCACCATTAGAAAGGGGCCGCACATGCCCACATACGAAGAGCGCCTGGAGTCCATGAAGGCTCAGCGCGACGACAACGGCGGAGTCAAGGGCCTGTACCACGCCAACATCAACGTGCTGGACCGCAGCACGCTGGAGGACGCCATGGAGCACCCGGAGAACTACCCGAACCTGACGGTGCGTGTCTCCGGCTACGCCGTCAACTTCGTGAAGCTGACCCGCGAGCAGCAGCTCGACGTGCTCAACCGCACCTTCCACGCCGGCGCCTGAACCGACACGGGTGAGGGACTCAGATGACTGAGACCATCACCCCGGAGCAGATCGGCGGCCGGGACCAGGACTTTCTGGCCCCGGCCGCCCGTCTGCGCGGGGCCGGAATCGGCGGGCTCGAGGAGCTGACCGACCTTCAGAGATCCGAGCGCCTCGCCCGCATGCGTGAGGGCACCTTGGGGTCCATCCACTCCTGGGAGCTGGTTACCGCCGTCGACGGGCCGGGTACCCGGATGACGATCTTCCTCAACGGTTGCCCGCTGCGCTGCCTTTACTGCCACAACCCGGACACCTTCCTCATGCGGGACGGCGAGCCGGTTGAAGCCGACGAGCTCCTACGCCGGATCGGGCGCTACCGGAACGTCTTCAAGGCCACCGGCGGCGGCATCACCCTGTCCGGTGGGGAGGTGCTCATGCAGCCGGCCTTCGCCGCACGCATCCTCGCCGGCGCGAAGGCCATGGGGATCCACACCTGCATCGACACCTCGGGCTACCTCGGCCAGCACGCCTCGGATGAGATGCTCGACAACATCGACCTGGTGCTGCTGGACGTCAAGAGCGGCGACGAGGAGACCTACAAGAAGGTCACCGGCCGCGAACTCGCCCCGACGATCGACTTCGGCGACCGTCTGGCCGCCAAGGGCATCGAGACCTGGGTGCGCTTCGTGCTGGTACCGGGGCTGACGGACGACCCGCAGAACGTGGAGAACGTGGCCCGCATCGTGGAGCGCTGGCGGCCGGTGGTCTCCCGCGTTGAGGTGCTGCCATTCCACCAGATGGGCACCGACAAATGGGATGCGCTGAAGCTGGAGTACAAGCTCCGCGACACCCGTCCGCCCGAGCCTGAACTGGTGGAGTCCACCCGCCAGATCTTCCGCG
>NZ_QMIN01000076.1:0-21996 GCF_003287795.1 Actinomyces sp. Z5 | reverse complement strand
GGGGCGGTTCGGCTTTGCGCTGCTACTTCGACCGGCCTCGGCGAGGGGACGGAGGTCTGGTGCGGATCAGTGCAGGGCGGTGGCAAGCGACCGGGCCACCTGCTCGATCTGCCAGGGACGCGCATCGAAGGAGGCCAACAGGGCGGACACACCCGCCACGGACACGTCGACGCGCCGACCAGCGGCCTCGGCCTCGCCGACCTCCCACGCCAGACGCCGCTGTGCGTCCGTGCCCAGCAGTACCTCGTGGGGGATCCGCAACTGCTCGGCGCGTTCCCGCACGCCGCCGCGTACCCGCTCCAGTGCCGCCGCCGATTCGGGATGATGCCGCGGCCACGAGCGCGGCTGTGGCAGCTCTCCCGGGGCCAGTGGCGCATGCACGGGCGGCAGCTGATCCTCCGGCAGCTCCAGGGCGCGCTCCACGGCCCGCCACCACAGCTCCTGGTGTTGGCGCGCCGTGCGCGAGGAGAACTCCCGCAGGCCGGCCAGCCGGCGCGGCGACGTCGGGCGTATCACCGCCGCCGCCACCAGGGCCCGGTGGGGCAGCACCTTCGACGGGGTCACGTCCAACTGCCGGGCGAGCTCCTCGCGCGCGATCCAGAGCTCACGCAGCACCGCCGCCGAGCGGGGCGAACGCAGCGCCGGGCCGGAGCGGGGCGTGCGCCGCCAGGGATCGGGACGGGGCGCCCGGGCAGGATGGGCCAGTTCGTAGGCGAACTCCTCGGCCGCCCACTCGGCGCGCCCGGCCGCATGCAGTTCTTCAGCGAGTGCGTCGCGCAGGGGCAACAGCAGTTCGACGTCGAGCGCCGCGTAAACCAGCCACGACTCCGGCAGCGGCCGCGTCGACCAGTCGGCGGCCGCATGGTCCTTGGCCAGACGCAGTCCCAGCGTCTCCTCGATGACGGCGCCCAGCCCCACGTGTTCGCGCCCCAGCAGGCGGGCCGCCAACTCGGTGTCGAACAGGCGCTCGGTGGACAGCCCCAACGCCGTCAGACAGGGCAAATCCTGGTCGGCGGCGTGCAACACCCACTCCGGGCCGTCCAGGGCGGCGGCCAGGGCTGACAGCTCGCCCGCGCCCTGCGGGTCCACCAGCACCGTCCCGGCGCCCGCGCGACGCAGCTGCACCAGGTAGGCGTCCTGACCGTAGCGGAAACCGGAGGCCCGCTCGGCGTCGACGGCAATCGGCCCGGTGCCGGCCGCCAGGGCGGCGGCCTGGCGGGCGAGTGCGGCAGGCGTGTCGGTCACGGCGGGCAGCCCCTCGGCGGGCCGCTGATAGGCGACGACGGCGTCGGCGGGGACCGGGCGGTCGGTTGTGCCCGGGACGGCGGCCGGGCTGGGTGCGGGGGCGGCGGTCATCGCGTCGCTCCCGCCAGGCCCAACGGGACGGCGCTTTCCGGCTCGTGCCCCGCCGCCAAGTGAATCAGTTCGTACCAGGCCTGCAAATGCGGGCCGAGGTCGGGCGTGGTCGGAGTCCAGGAGGAGCGGATCTCCACCTGGGCGCTGGCGTCGGTCAGTTCCAGGCCTCCGAAGGTGTCGGACAGGACCCGGGTGACGGTGCCGACCAGGGCGTGTCGGCCGGCGCCGGCATGCTCAAGCGCGTCGGTCAGCCAGGACCAGGCGGCGGCGCCGAGCAGCGGGTCCGCGCCGATGGCCTCATCGACCCGTGCACGCACCATCACCACCAGCCGGAAGTCGCCGTCCCAAGCGGGCTGCGTCGCCGGGTCGTGCAGCACCACGAAGCGTCCAGAGGCCAGCGGCGTGCCCGCCTCCGTTTGAACCGTCTCCGCCGTGAGGGCGGCCGCGTAGGGGGCGAGCCGAGACGGCGCGGGCACCTCCTCCAGAATCAGGCCGCGCGGTCGGGCGACTTCGCGCAGTGACAGCAGAGCGGTGCGGAAACGTTCCGGCATCGAGGATGCGGCCGACTCTGGGGCCGACGCGCGGGGGATATCAGCCACCGCCCCAGGCTACCGGCGCGCGTGCGCCCACCGCGTCGCCACGCCGTGTCAAGGGCCGCCGTCGGACACGTCTCAGGCGCAAGCGCACCGCAGGCCCGTCTCCTGGTCTATCGTGAGACCGGCCAGGCGGGCGCAGCTCGCGGCGGCGACACCATCAGCCCCAAGACAGGACAGGAACCCCATCCATGACCTTGCCCGAGAACGCCACCCCCCGCGCATCCGGCGGCACCATGCGGCGCATCGACTGGGAGACCTTCCGGCACATCGCCGCCGACGCCGACACCACGCTGCCCATCGAGCAGAGCGCCGCGTGGGACGCCTTCGACGCGGCCGTGGACGGACGCGAGCCCTGGGGACGACTGGTCTACTCCGCCTCCGACGGCACCCCCCGCGCCCTGATCTCGCTAACCCGCATGTCCGTGCGCGGCTTCCCCTACCTGTGGGCCCGGCACGCCCCGGTGTGGCTGGGCGCAGAGCCGACCGCCGAGGAGGAGGCCGAGCTGCGGGAACTGCTGGTTCAGGGCGTGCGCTTCCACGACCCGGCCATTGTCTTCGTGCGCCTGCACTGCACCCACTCCGCCCCGGAGTTGCACGAACTGCTGCAGACCATGCCCCACGACCGCACCATCATTTTGAACCTGGACCGGGAGGACGACGAGGCCTTCCTGGCATCCTTCAAGTCGCGGGGGCGCCGGGACGTGCGCAAGGCGCTGCGCAACACCGAGCTGACCTTCCACGATGAGACGGACCGGGCCGAGGAGGTATTCGGGGAGCTGTACCAGATCCTCCTGGAGACCGGCGACCGTGACGGCTTCCACGCCGCCCCGGAGGACACCTACCGGGCCATGCTGCGCATGCTCGGCCCCGACCACTGCCGACTGTACGTGGTGCGCCGGAACGGCGGGGAGGCGCTGGCCTGGAGCATCGACACCCTGTGGGGCGACGGTGCGGCGCACTACTATGCCGCTTCCACCGCCGAGGGGCGGCGCAGCCTGGCCGCCGACGCGCTCGTGTACAAGGCGGGCTGTTGGTTGCGCGAGCGCGGCGCGCGCACCTGGGACCTGATGGGGGTGGGGTCCGAGCGAACCCCCGAACTGAACGGCGTCGGCAGCTTCAAGGCCAAGTTCACCGCCGACGGCCCCGTATCCGTGCCCGGACCGTGGGATCTGCTGGTGCGGCCGCGCGTGTACGCCGGGCTGGTGAAGGCACTTGAGCTCAAGCACCGTGCAGAGGCGGGCGTGGCCGCCGCGCGCAGCCGGCTCGGTGCGCTGCGCGGCGGCGTCGGCGACGACTCGGACGCCGCGGCGCAGCAGTAGCCGGGCCGCGCGCCGCGGGCGGGCCTCAGGGCTGCTCGCGGTGCGGGCGGGCCAGGACCACCACCGACTCCCCGCCGACGACGTCGGCCAGGAGCCGGGTGCCGCCGGACACCGGTGCGCCGGTGAGAACATCGGTCCACTCGCCCTGCGGCAGCACAATGGTGTGGCCGCCCCAGCCGCCGAGTCGTTCGAGACGACGCCCCAGGCGTCGCACCACCACGACGACATCGGCCTGATCGTCCAACAGACGGGCGTAGGCGAAGGCGCAGGCGGTAGTCGTCGGCAGCGGCATGTAGCCGGAACGCTCGCCGACGAAGGTCTCGGGCCTTTCGGCGCGCAGCCGACACAGTCGGCTGGTCAGGCGCAGCTTGGCCTCATCCAGCGTCAGTTCGGCATGCGGCTCGGCCTGCTCCACCCGGTCGAGGGCGGCACGCAGACCACCGTCGGAGTCATAGTCGACCGGGCGGCGGTTGTCCGGGTCCACCAGTGAGGTGCGGGTGACCTCGCTGCCCTGGTAAACGTCTGCGACTCCGAGCCAGGTGAGCGTCATCGCCTTGTTCGCCAGGATGGTGTCCCGCACGGCGCGGGACGTCAGTGCGGCGAAGTCGTTCAGCTCCTCGGCCACGTCCGCGCGCGCCAGCAGGGCGGTTGCGTAGTAGGCCAGTTGGCCCTCGCGCTCGGTGTCCGGTGCCGTCCACGTCGTCCACGACTTCTGCTCGCGGGCCGCCTTGATCAGGTAGGCCCCCAGCCGCTCGCCGGTGATGGGGTCTCCGGAGTCGGGAGCCCAGGTGCCCCACAGCGTCTGCCACAACAGATATTCTGTGGCCCCATCCAGATCGGCGGGGCGTATACCCGCGGTCAGATCACGCAGCCGATGAACTACCTCGGCCCATTCGGCGGCGTAGGAGGCGAGCACGTCGATGCGTGCGCGCACGTCCTCGCTGCGTTTGGTGTCATGGGTGGTGGACGTGACCATGGTGGCGGGCCAGCTGCGCTGGACGCGCCCGGCCCAGGCGTGCGCCTCATCGGCGGGTAGGGCGAAACCGGCGGGGTCGCCGCCCACCTCGGTCAGGCTGGTCAGGTGCGTCCACCGGTAGAAGGTGGTGTCCTCCACGCCCTTGGCGGTGACCGCGCCACACACCTGCTGGAAGCGGGTGATGATCTCCGCCCGCTCCGGTGAGTCCGAGGGCTCACCGGAGCCAACCTGCTCGCCCAGCAGGAGCGCCACCACCAGGTCGAGTGTGGGGAACTGGTCGGGAGTCAGGTGGGCGCGCGCTCGTGCGGCGGTGTCCCGCAACACGGCGGCCTGCTCCGCATCGGCCTGCCGTCCCGGAAGCACATAGGCCCGGTAGCGGTCAGCGGCCACCAGAAGTTCGACCACGCAGGCGCGCAGGTCCCGGAAGGTGTGGTCGGACAGATACAGGTCCCGGGAGGTGATGGCGTGCAGCAGGTCCACCAGCCGGTTCACTTCTGAGGCCAGGGAACCGGCGATGATCTCCCGCTTGGCGTCGCCGGAAACGCGAGCGTAGTCGATCGGCACGTTACCGGTGAGTTCTCGCATCAGGGCGCCAAGCGTGCGGGCTCCTGCGGGATCGACCTGTAGCTGGTCGATGCGCCAGGCGGCGTCGTATCCGGTGGTGCCGGCGGCGCGCCAGGAGTACGGCAGCAGTTCGTCGGGGGCGAGGATCTTCTCCGCCGCGACCCAGGCGCCGCCCGTGGCCTGGGCGAGCCGATCCAGGTAGCCCTCCGGGTCGGCCAGGCCGTCGGGGTGATCCACCCGCAGGGCGTCGATCGCCCCGGCGTCGACCAGCTCCAGGATGAGTGCGTGCGAGCCTGCGAAGACCTCCGGGTCCTCCACGCGCACGGCCGCCAGCGTGGCAATGTCGAAGAAGCGCCGGAAATTCAGTTCCTCGTCACCCACCCGCCAGTAGGCGAGCCGATAGTGCTGGCGTCCCAGCAGCTCCGGCAAGGGCAGGGCGTGGGTGCCCGCGGCGAGCGGAAAGACGTGGTCGTAGTAGCGCAGCACCCACTGCTCGCCCCGCTCCGGCTCGGTGGGTATGACCATGCGCTCCACGGTGAACTCGCCGTCGGTCAGGGCCTGCCCGATCCGCTGACCGAGCACCGGCATTAGCAGCTTCTCGCCGCGGGGGGCATCGAACCAGGCGGCATACGGTGAGTCCGCTCCGTCCCGCAGCACGGACCACAGGGGCGGGTTGTGCCATACCGGGGTCGGCACCGACATGTGGTTGGGGACGATGTCCACCACGACGCCCATGCCGGCGGCGTGGGCCTCGCGGGCAAGCTTCTCCAGGCCCTCCCGACCGCCCATCACGGCGCTGATGTGGGTGTGGTCGACGACGTCGTAGCCGTGGGTCGAGCCCGGGCTGGCCGCCAGGACGGGGGAGAGGTACAGGTCGGTCACGCCCAGTCTGCGCAGGTAGGGCAGCTGGGCGCGCACGTCGTCGAAGGTCAGCGACTCTCCCAACTGCAGTCGGTAGGTGGTAACCGGGGTGCGCTTGGACGGATCGGGCAGGTGACGGGCGGCGTCGTCGTCATTCATGCGAGCTCTCCTGCCTGCTCGGTGACCACGGTTGTCGCCGGTTCGGACGGTGCGGCGGGCGCTGTCACCGCCGCAGCGGTATCGGCGAGTGCCTCCACCGCGACCTGGGGTGCGGCGGGCGCTTCCTCCTCGGCCACGGCTTGGGGGGTAGCCGGTTCGGGCGCGGGGATGGACATGAGGAACAGCATGGAGTGGGCCTCCACCGTCACCTGCTGGCCGGCCTCCCACTCCTCCCCGGAACCGGTCGCCACCTGCTGGGGTCGAGGAGCCGTGCTCGGGGCGGTGTCCAGCACGGTGCGCCAGCGGGGGCTGTGGTCGGGGCCGGGCAGGGTGAAGACGATGTCCTCGCCGGAGGCGTTGAACAGCGCCAGGAAGGAGTCGTCGCTGATGCGCTGGCCGCGCTCGTCGGGCTCATGGATGGCGTCGCCGTTGAGGAAGACCGCCATGGCCCGGGCGTACCAGGTGTCCCAGTCCTCGTCGGTCATGCGCGCACCCGACGGGCTCAGCCACTCGATCTCGCCGAGCTCGGACTCGCCGCCGTGCGCGGCCTCGCCGGTGAAGAAGCGGCGGCGCCGCAGCACCGGGTGCTCCCGGCGCATGCGGATCATATTGCGGGTGAATTGCAGCAGGTCCTCCTGCTCCTCGGTCAGGTCCCAGTTGACCCAGGTGGTCTCATTATCCTGGCAGTAGCCGTTGTTGTTGCCTCCCTGGGTGCGGCCCATCTCATCGCCGTGGCAGAGCATGGGCACGCCCTGACTGAACATCAGGGTGGCGATGAAGTTGCGCACCTGCCGCCCGCGCAGAGCCAGCACGTCGGGGTCATCCGTGGGCCCCTCCGCACCGCAGTTCCAGGAGCGATTGTCGGAGGCGCCGTCGGCGTTGTTCTCTCCGTTGGCCTCGTTGTGCTTTTCGTTGTAGGAGACCAGGTCGTGCAGGGTGAAGCCGTCGTGGGCGGTGACGAAGTTGATGGAGGACACTGGCGTGCGTCCCGAGCGCTGGTACAGGTCCGAGGAGCCAGTGATCCGGGCGGCGAACTCGCCCAGTGTGGAGGGCTCGCCCCGCCAGAAGTCGCGCACGGTGTCCCGGTACTTACCGTTCCATTCGCTCCACAGGGCGGGGAACTCGCCCACGTTGTAACCGCCCTCACCCACGTCCCAGGGCTCGGCGATCAGCTTGAGCCGCGACAGGATCGGGTCCTGGTGGATGATGTCGAAGAAGGCGGAAAGCTTGTCGACCTCGTGGAACTGGCGGGCGAGCGTGGAGGCCAGGTCGAAGCGGAAGCCATCCACGTGCATCTCGGTGGCCCAGTAGCGCAGTGAGTCCATGATCAGCTGCAGCACCGCCGGGGAGCGCATGAGCAGTGAGTTGCCGGTGCCGGTGGTGTCGAAGTAGTGGGCCTGGTCGCCGTCGACCAACCGGTAGTAGGCGGCGTTGTCGATGCCTCTGAACGACAGTGTGGGCCCCATGTGGTTGCCCTCGGCCGTGTGGTTGTACACCACATCCAGGAGCACTTCGATATCGGCCTCGTGCAGGGCCTTGACCATGGCCTTGAATTCCTGCACCTGCTGACCGTCGGTGCCGTGGGCGGCGTAGGCGTTGTGCGGGGCGAAGTAGCCGATGGTGTTGTAGCCCCAGTAGTTGGACAGTCCCTTGTCCTGCAGGAAGGCGTCGTTGACGAACTGATGCACTGGCATCAGCTCGATCGCGGTGATGCCGAGATCCTTCAGATGGTCTATGACCGCGGGCTCGGCCAGGCCCGCGTAGGTGCCGCGCAGGTGCTCGGGAATGTGCTGGTTGAGTCTGGTCAGTCCCTTGACGTGTGCCTCGTAAATGATGGTGTTGTGGTATTCGTGGCTGGGCGGCCGGTCCCGGCCCCAGTCGAAGTACGGGGAGACCACCACCGAGCGCATGGTGTCGGGCGCGGAGTCCTCCTGGTTGCGGGTCGAGGGGTCGGAGAAGTCGTAGGAGTACAGCGCCTGCGATCCGACCACCTGGCCGGACATCGCCTTCGCGTAGGGGTCCAGCAGCAGTTTGGAGGGGTCACAGCGGTGCCCGTTGGCGGGGTCGTAGGGGCCGTGCACCCGGTAGCCGTAGTGCTGGCCGGGTTGAACGGAAGGCAGATAGGCGTGCCACACGTCCGCGTCCTCCTCCGTCAACGGGATGCGGGTCTCCCGACCGGCGTCGTCGAACAGGCACAGTTCCACGGCCTCGGCTGCTGAGGAGTAAAGGGCGAAGTTCGTGCCGGAGCCGTCGTAGTTGGCACCCAGCGGGTAGGGGCGGCCCGGCCATGTCGACAGTTTGGGCGACTCCGGGCGTTCCTCCTCCGACGCCGACTGAGCCCGGGCAGGCCGGGGTGCGGAGGGTACTGCGGACGGCGAAGAGACGTCGGCAGAGGCGTTTCTGGAACTGTGCATGGGCACAACTGTGCCACGGATTGATGCTCCAGCGGCGGAAACCGAGCACGGCGTGCGAGCGTGAGCGAGGTCATCACGTGCCGGGACCGGTAGGATTTGTCAGCTTCCGGACTGCTCTGCTAACTTTTCCTGTGCGCCTCCCGCGGGAGGCCAGGCATGCGGATGTGGCTCAGTTGGTAGAGCATCACCTTGCCAAGGTGAGGGTCGCGGGTTCGAGTCCCGTCATCCGCTCGGGCGATTGGCGCAGCGGGAGCGCGCTTCCCTGACACGGAAGAGGTCACTGGTTCGATCCCAGTATCGCCCACGCGTATGGCCCCGGACCGGGTGGTTCGGGGCCTTCTTCGTGGACGCACCCCGACACGGGTACACCAGCAGGAGGTTGTTTTGACCGGCGCGCAGCTTGACCAGTCCAACCGGCCGGGACTGCTGCCAGTCGTCATCGGCGGAGACATCGGCGCATACGCTCTGGCTCGTCAGCTTCATGAGGCCACCGGCCAGCGGGTGGTCCTCATCGCGTCCCGGCCGATTCAAGCCATCGTGTTGTCTTCGTACATCGACGTCGTCTTTCAGGAGGCCGAGGGCGAGGCCCTGATTGCCCTGTTGCAGCGACTGGCCGCCAACCGTGCCGCGCACAGCGCGGTGGTAATGGCGAACCATGATTCGGTCGCCCACACGCTCGCCTCCCACCGGGGGCGGCTCGAACCGGTTTACGTCGTGCCCTTCCCCTCCCTGCGGGCCATGGAGCAGCTGAGCAACAAGGTCGGCTTCAGCGCCGCCTGCGAGAGTCTGGGACTGCGCACGCCGCGACAGGCGGTGATCACCGGTGCCGACCTGGCCGCGGGTGATCCGAAGATCGACATCCCCTTCCCGTTGGTGGGCAAGGCGGCCATCGGCTCCGACTGGGATGAGCTGACCTTCGCGGGGAAGCGCAAGATTTACTTCCTGGACAGCCCCGAGCAGCTACACGGCCTGTGGGAGGACCTGCGGCGGGCCGAATTCGCCTCCACCTTCCTGATACAGGAGTACATACCGGGTGACGACGACGCCATGCGCTCGGTGACCGCATATGTCGCCTCCACCGGTGAGACCACCATGATCGGCTCTGCGCGGGTCCTGCTCGAAGACCACGCGCCATCGCTCATCGGCAACCCGGTGGCAATGATCACCGAGCCCCATCCGATGCTGTGGGAGGCCTCCGAAAGGCTCCTGTCCCTAGTCGATTACCGGGGCTTCGCCAACCTCGACATCAAGATCGACCCCCGCGACGGGCAGCCCGTGTTCTTCGAGGTGAACCCCCGTATCGGCCGGAATTCCTTCTATATGAATGCCGCCGGCGTCAACCCGATGGTCCCCATGATCTCCGACCTCGTCGACGGCCGCCCCGGCCCTCGTCGGGAGGCTCGCCGCGAAGTGCTCTACAGCCTGCTGCCACATCACCTTCTGTTGCATCAGCTCGACGACCCGGCGCTGCGCCGAAGGGTGGTGCGGCTGGCACCGCGGGCCGTCGACCCGCTTCTGGATCCTGCCGAGCGCTCACTGCGTCGCCGCGTGCTGGTAGCCATCCAGAAACTCAACCACGATCGTAAGTTCCACCGCTTTCACCCGAAGCCGCTGCTGCGTCGGCGCGGCGACGCGTCACGGTCCTGCGCCCGGAGGAGGACGGGGAACTCTCCCTGAGGAGGAGCCGGGGTGGCCGATCATCCCCGCGAAGGATGTCAGACGATCAGAGCGGCCAATAACATGTGAAAAACACAGATTTCTCTCAGGAGTGTGCTTATGGCCGTTACGCCATCACCCGCCCGTGGCCGTCTCATCGCCCTCGACGCACGCCAAATGCGTATCGCGATCGGAGGCAGTCCCGCGCCCCTGGAGCAGTTGGAGCCCTGGGAGGACTTCGAACGCAGCCAAGGCAGACCCCTGTTCGGTCGCTACGCCTACGAAGTTGATTCCAAAACGGTAGCGGTGATCGCCCTGTACCGCTACTCGATGGCGAGATGGCCGTTCTTATGGGCAAAGCACGGGCCGGTATGGCTCGGCGAGCAGTCCCCCACCCGCGAGGCCGAGCTGCGTAAGCTGCTCGTGCGCGAAGTGCGGCGGCGCGACAAGCGTGTCGTCTTCATCCGTATGCACGCCCGCTTCTGCGCGCGCGACACCCTGCCGCTCATGAGTTCCATAACCTACGACCGCACCTATGTTATCGACTTGCGCCCCGGCACCCCTGAGGCCATTCGCGCGGCCATGCCCAAGGACGGGCGTCGCGGCGTGCGCCGGGCCGAGCGCGTGGCCCGCGAGGCTGGCTGCACCATTGCCGAGGAGACCGGTCTGAGTCGAGAGGAGTTCGAGAACGTATACCAAGTGCTTATAGCCACCGCAGAGCGCGACGGATTCCGGCCCCATCCCTCCCAGGTCTACTGGGATATGCTCACCACCCTGGGGCCGCAGCATGCTCGGCTGTTCGTACTGCGGCGTGATGGCGTTCCGCACTGCTGGGACCTGGTAACCGTTGCAGGCAAGGACGCGGCGACCTACTACGGCGCTTCCTCCAACGCCTCACGCAGCTTCCGCGGCGCCGAGGCGTTGGACTGGGCGGTGGCGTGCACCCTCGCCAAGGAGGGCATACGCAGCCTGGACCTGATGGGGGCCGAGTCCACCCGGGTCCCGGAACTGTACGGCGTGGGCCGCTACAAGCGCCGTTTCGCCCAGCATCCCACCGAGGTCGATGGCGCCTGGGACGTACCGACCCGGCCCGTGGTGTACCAGGCCCTGGTGCGGGCGCGGCGTACGCGTCACTTGGTGCGCAAGTGGCTGGGTCGCTGACGTCGGCGCGGCATCAGGCGCGATGGCGCGACCACTCCTGGACCAGGCGGACCGCGTCGGCGGCGTGGGCGTCGTCGAGCTCGGTCGGCAGTGCCACCACGCGCGCCGAGACGTCCCGCGTCACCGGCAGACTGCCGGGGGCCGCGGGCACGCAGAAAGCGGCCTCATCATCTACTCCCGGATACAGCAGCGGGCGGCCCCACCTTTCCGCGAAAACCCCGATGGCCCGCATGCCGGCGATGAGCCGCTCGGCCTCGTCGGTGTTGGGAAGCAGCAAGGGGACGCGCAGCAGGGGGGCCGGGTCGCCGCGCAGTACCCCGCCGGGAACGGTGACACCCGCGAGTCCGGGCAGGGCTTCGCGGTAGCGGTCGACTACCCGGATACGGGCGGCGTCGGCCTCGGGTAGGCGGCGCAGGGCGGCGGTGGCGGTGCGGGCAACCCAGCCGGAGGGAACCATCGGTGCGTAGGGCAGTCGACCGGCCTCCTCGGCCGTGGCGATCGGCGGTTCCAACAGGCCGGTGCGGGAGGCGGCGGCGCGGGCGGGCGCCGAGACGGCGCGTGGCAGGTGAGCCAGGACCCGGGCCTGATTGCGGTACATACGGGCGGCGGCGCCCAGGCGGTGGTTCAGGTCCGGCAAGGAGGCCAGCGCAACTCGCAGTGCGGAGTCTAGGGCGGCATCGCGGCGTGCCAGTTGAGGGTTGACCCAGACCGCCCCACCGAAGTGTGTCGGCAGGATCTTCTGCACGCCGAAGGAGTGGAAGGACACGTCGGCGAGCGGCTGCCCGTCGTCTCCACGCGCGAGTCGGGTGACGCAGTGGGCTGCATCCTCCATGACGGCGGCGCCCAGGTCGCGTGCCTGCTGCGCCAGCCGGCCGGCCTCCTCGCCCCCCTGAATGCCGAAGGTGTGCTGGATGACCAGGCCGCGCAGCGGGACGACCGGGCCGCCCCCGCTGTCGGGGGCGGTGGCCGCGTCTACGGCGCCGGGGGCCAGCGCCAGGGTGTCGGCGTCGATGTCGGCGTAACGCGGGGTGAGCCCCGCCGCCATGATTGGTACCACTGCGGTGCAGCAGGTGAACAACTGGGTGAGTACCGCCCCGTCACCATGCACGGCACGAATCTGCTCGAAGGCCACCTGCATGCCGTAGCGCGCCTTGAAAACCGGATACCAATCCTGCGCGTTGGTCCCGCTCAGGCGGGCCAGTTCGGCGCGCAGCTCCGGGAAACGGCTGTCGGGTTTAGTCATGGTGACCTCCTCCACGCGACCCGCGGTGGGTAACGGCGGGTGTAGGCGAGTGTAACGGGTCGGCAGCCGGTACCATCCGCTAGCAGGCCCACGAGGGCCGCCCCTCAGTCTCAGGAGCATGCTTATGAAGAAGTTCCAGCCGGTCATCGTCGGTGGTGACATTGGCGCCTATGCGCTGGCACGTCAGTTCAACGACGCCTACGGGGCGGTGTCCGTGCTGGTCACCAAGTACGACCCGCTGGCGATCCGGGACTCCGCGATCGTCACCCGGCACCAGTGCGACCGCGCCGACGACGCCGAGGGACTGGTTGTGGAACTGGAGGCCCTGGGCGCACGCCTGAGCGAGGAGAACCCCGGCGTGCCGCTGCTGCTGGTAGCCAACACCGACTGGCGTATCCGCGTCCTGGCCGAGCACCGGGAACGCTTGGAGCGGTTCTACCTGGTGCCGATCCCGTCGCTGGAGACAATCGAACTGGTTAGCGACAAGGAGGGATTCGCCCGCGTCGCCGCGGAGCAGGATCTGCCGGTGCCCCGCTCCTTCTACCAGGACCTGTCCGGCGCCGACGCACCCGACTGGAGGCCGGCGCCGCTGCCGGATGACCTCACTTTCCCCCTGGTGGCCAAGCCGGCGGATTCCTCCACCTACGAGACCCTGGAGTTCGAAGGCCGCAAGAAGGTTTACTTCATCCAGGATGCGGCCGCACTGGAGGAATTGTGGCGCACCCTGGCGGACGCCGGTTTCCGCAGCCACTTCGTGGTGCAGCAACTGGTTCCCGGGGATGACACGGCGATGTACTCCGTGACGGCGTACGTCGACTCCCGCGGCCAGGTATCAATGAGCGCCGCGGCCCGCGTGCTGCTGGAGGAGCACGCCCCGGCGACACTCGGCAACCCCTGCGCCATGATCACCTTCGACGCGCCGGAGTTGTTCGCCGCCGCCGAGCGCTTCCTCACGGCCACCGGTTACCGGGGCTTCGCGAACTTCGACATCAAGCAGGACCCGCGCACCGGCGAGTTCTTCTTCCTGGAGGTCAACCCGCGCATCGGGCGCAACAGCTTCTATTGCGTGGGTGCGGGCGTGAACCCGATGGAGGTACTGGTCGCGGACGTGGTGGACGGGGAGCCGACGGCGCCGGCCCGCTTCACGGCGGGATGCCTGTACACCTTGGTGCCCGGGCGTCTCCTGGACCGCTACGTGCGCGATAAGGCCCTGGGCCGCCGCGTGTGGGAACTGCGCCGCTCGGGGCGCGTCATCAACCCGCTGAACAACCCCAAGGATGCCTCTGCGCGACGCCGTGCCTACCGGCTGGCGGGAGAGCTGAACCAGTGGCGCAAGTTCCGGCGTTTCTACCCCGAGCCCACCGACACAGGCTTCTGATCCGGGGCCGGTTGCGTCACTCGGTATGATCCGGTGCGTGCGGGCACCAGTACAGCCCGCCTGAGCTGATCGATTGATCAAAAGGAGTCCCCGTGTCCAACCAGCCCACCTTCGACATTATCCTCGACGGCGCCACCCGCAGCATCGAGGCGGGCACCACGGGCGCCACCCTGTTCGTGGACGCCCGTGAGGTGGTCGCCATGAAGGTGAACGGCGAGCCCTGGGACCTGGACCGCGCCCTCCCGGCGGGGGCCGTCGTCGAGCCCATCACGTTGGACAGTGAGGATGGGCTGAACATCCTGCGGCACTCCGCCACGCACGTCATGGCGCAGGCCGTCCAGGAGCTCTTCCCCGACGTCAACCTCGGCATCGGCCCCTTCATCACCGACGGCTTCTACTACGACTTCGGCGGGATCGACGCCGTCACCCCCGAGCTGCTGCGCGAAATCGAGAAGCGCATGAAGCGCATCGTCAAGGAGAATCAGACCTTCCGGCGGCGCGACATCACCGAGGCCGAGGGACGGGCCGAACTGGCCGACCAGCCCTACAAGCTGGAACTGATCACCACCAAGGGGGCGGGTGCCGAGTCCGCCTCCGTGGAGGTCGGGGCGGGCGGCCTGACCATGTATGACAATGTGCGCCGCGACGGCACCGTGGCCTGGAAGGACCTGTGCCGTGGTCCCCACCTGCCCTCCACCAAGCTCATCGGCAACGGCTTCGCCCTGACCCGCTCCTCGGCCGCCTACTGGAAGGGCGACCAGAACGGCGACTCCCTGCAGCGCATCTACGGCACGGCCTGGGCCACCAAGGACGACCTGAAGGCCTACCAGACCCGTATGGCCGAAGCCGCCCGCCGTGACCACCGCCGGCTCGGCGCCGAACTGGACCTGTTCTCCTTCCCCGAGGAGATCGGCCCCGGGCTGGTCGTGTTTCACCCCAAGGGCGGCATCCTGCGCCACGAGATCGAGCAGTACGTCATCGACCGGCACATCCAGGCCGGCTACGACCTGGTCCACACCCCGGAGATCTCCAAGGGCGGCCTGTTCCACACCTCCGGACACCTGCCCTACTACGCGGACACCATGTTCCCGCCCATGCTCGCCGACGAGGAGCGCGACGCCGAGGGCAACATCACCAAGGCCGGCCAGGAGTACTACCTCAAGGCCATGAACTGCCCCATGCACAACCTGATCTTCCGCTCCCGCGGACGCTCCTACCGTGAGCTGCCGCTGCGGTTCTTCGAGATGGGGCGCGACTACCGCTACGAGAAGAGCGGCGTGGTACACGGGCTCACCCGCATGCGCGGCTTCACCCAGGACGACTCCCACACCTACTGCACCCCCGAGCAGGCCGGGGAGGAGATCCGCAGGCAGATCGAGTTCTTCCTGTCGATCCTGAAGGCCTTCGGCCTGGACGACTTCTACCTGGAGCTGTCCACCCGCGACGAGGACGGCGCCAAGAAGGACAAGTTCATCGGGTCGGACGCCGACTGGGAGGCCGCCACCCGCACCCTTGAGGAGGTGTGCACCTCCACCGGACTGGAGCTGGTGCCCGACCCGGGCGGCGCCGCCTTCTACGGCCCCAAGGTATCCGTGCAGGTCAAGGACGCCATCGGCCGCACCTGGCAGATGTCCACCATCCAGTACGACTTCAACCAGCCCGAGCGCTTCGACCTGGAGTACACGGCCGCCGACGGCACGCGCCGGCGCCCCATCATGATTCACGCCGCCAAGCTCGGCAGCGTGGAGCGCTTCATCGGCGTGCTCACAGAGCACTACGCCGGCGCCTTCCCCGCCTGGCTCGCTCCCGTGCAGGTGCGGCTGGTGCCCGTGGCGGAGGCCTTCGACGCATACGTCGACGACGTGGCCGCTAGGCTGCGGGCCCGGGGCGTGCGTGTGGAGGTGGATCACTCCGACGACCGCTTCGGTAAGAAGATCCGCAACGCCTCCAAGGAGAAGGTCCCCTTCACGCTGATCGCCGGCGGGGATGACGCCGACGCCGGTGCCGTCTCCTTCCGCTTCCGCGACGGCGCCCAGACCAACGGCGTGCCCGTGGACGAGGCCATCGAGCACATCACCCGCGTCATTGCCGAGCGCATCAACGAGCCGGCGGGGGAGAAGCTCACCCGTGACTGACATGACCGGCCAGACAGCCGCGCAGGAGTACCTCCCGGAGGCGGCCGACCCGGGCACCGACGCGTCCGGGCAGGCGCCCGCGCTGACGCGCCTGGAGGGCACCGTCGTCGACGGCGTGCGTATCGAGGCGCCCTTCCAGCCCGCCGACACCCCCGACCCCTTCGGAAGGCTGTGGACCCCACACCGCATGGTCTACATCGGCGGGCAGGACAAGCCCTCCGACGACTCCGCCGACCAGTGTCCCTTCTGCGCCGCCCCCGGGCGGTCGGACACGGACGCCCTCATCGTCCACCGGGGCGAGACCGCCTACGTGCTGATGAACCTGTACCCCTACAACACCGGCCACCTGCTGATCTGTCCCTACCGGCACATCTCCGACTGGACCGAGGCCACCGCCGCCGAGCGCACCGAGATCGGCGTGCTCACGGCTCGCGCCATGGAGGTGGTGCGCGCCGTCTCCCACCCGCATGGCTTCAACCTGGGCATGAACCAGGGTCAGGTCGCGGGCGCGGGCATCGCCGCCCACCTGCACCAGCACGTGGTGCCCCGCTGGACCGGTGACGCCAACTTCATGCCGATCATCGGCAAGACCAAACCCGTGCCCCAGCTGCTGGGAGACCAGCGTGACCAGCTCGCCGCGGCCTGGGACAGCGCGCCCACCGCACTGGACACGGGCCGTCCCGACCCGGAACGCTGAGGAGCCGCATGCTCGGACAACACGGAAGAGGCATCACCCGCGCCCTGTTCACCGCCCCCGCCCGGGGGCTGGCCCGGATCGGCGTCACCCCGAATATGCTCACCGTCGCCGGCACGGTAGCCACGGTCACGGTGGCGGTGCTGACCCTGCCGCAGGGGCGTTTCATCCTCGGTCCCGTCCTGCTGGCGGCCGTGCTGATCGGTGACTCCTTCGACGGCATCCTCGCCCGCCTGACCGGCACCAGCTCGCCCTTCGGCGCGTTCCTGGACTCCACCATGGACCGCCTGGCCGACGGCGCCGTCTTCGGCTCCCTGGCCGTATGGGCCGCCGTGCACCTTCAGGCCGGGCCGCTGCGCACCTGGACGGTCGCCGTCGCTGTGACCACCGTGGTGCTGGCGGCCGCCGTCCCCTACGCCCGCGCCCGCGCCGAGTCCGTGGGCGCCACCGCGGCAGTAGGCATCGCCGAGCGCACCGACCGGCTGATCATCACCGCCGTCGGCGTCCTCGCCGTCGGCCTGGGCGCGCCCGCATGGGTGCTCACCGCCGCCCTGGCGCTCGTGGCCGTCGGCTCCCTGATCACCGTCATTCAGCGGGTGACCACCGTCCACCGGCAGCTGACCCGACCGGCGGCGGAGGTGCGCCAATGAGCATCGGTATCGAGGACCTGTACCGGCTGGCGTGGCGGCATGTGCGCAAGGTGCCCGCGCCAATCGGGTACGCCCTGGCCGCCGCCGGGGCCGACGCCGCCTGGGCCTGGCACCGGCTGCGCGGCGGCGAGAAGGGCGTCGGCCAACTCGAGAAGAACTTGGCGCGGATAATGCCGGGCGCCTCCGCCCGCCAGGTGCGCCGTACCTCCCGCGCCGGCATGCGCTCCTACATGCGCTACTTCTACGAGGCCTTCGCCCTGCCCGGTATGAGCCTGGAGCAGATCGGCGCCCGCGTGCGCCCCGACATCGACCCGCGCGCATATGCCGACCTCAAACACGGCTCCATCGTGATCGCCCTGCCCCACATGGGCAACTGGGACCTGGCCGGTGCCTGGGCCAGTCAGGAGCTCGCCCAGGTACTCACCGTCGCAGAGAAGCTCGAGCCGGCGGACCTGTTCGAACAGTTCGTGGACTTCCGCGAGGGCCTGGGCATGAAGGTCATCGGCCAGGGCCGGGGGGAGAAGGTCTTCGACCGACTGGTCGAGACCGCCGGCCAGGGGCACTACGTGGTCGCCCTACTGGCCGACCGCGACCTGTCCAGCTCCGGCATCCTGACCGACCTGGCCGGGCACCCGGCGCGCGTGGCCGCTGGGCCGGCGGCCCTGGCCGGCAGGCTCGGCGTACCCCTGTACGACGCCTCCCTGCACTACGAGCGCCTGGACGGCGAGCGCCGCCGCCGGGCCGGATCCCGCTGGGGCATCGTGCTGACCATCCGCCCGGTGGACGCGCCCGCCGGCCTGGTGGGGCGTGAGCGGGTCACCGCTCTCACCCACGCCTGGGTGGCCGACGTCGCCCCCCGTCTGATGGAACACGCCGTCGATTGGCACATGCTGCAGGCGGTTTTCGACGCCGACCTCGATCCCGAGCGGCTCGCGCGCAGGCATGCCGCCGAGTCCGCGAGGCAGCCGGCGGGCGAGGCCGAGCCGGAGGCCGGCGCATGAGAATCGGGATCGTATGCCCCTACTCGCTGGACGCGCACGGCGGCGTGCAGGTGCATGTCATGGATTTGGCTCGTGAGCTGATGCGCCGCGGACACGAGGTGCAGGTGCTGGCGCCCGCCTCGTCGGACCTGGAGCTGCCGGACTGGGTCACCAGTGCCGGCGACTCCATCGCCATCCCCTACAACGGTTCGATCGCCCGCCTCAATTTCGGGACCGCGGTGGCTCGCCGCGCCCACCGTTGGCTGGCCGCCGGCGATTTCGACCTGCTGCACATCCACGAGCCCATCACCCCCAGCGTCGGCATGCTCGCCCTGCAGGCGTCCGACGGGCCGGTGGTCGGCACCTTCCACGCCGCCATGGACCGCTCCCTGGCCCGTGAACTGCTGTCCCCGGTGGCGGTGCCGCTGGTGGAGAAGCTCACCGCCCGCATCGCCGTCTCCGAGGAGGCGCGCCGCACCCTGATCCAGTACCACGGCGGCGACGCGGTGGTCATCCCCAACGGCGTGTACGTCGCCCCCTTCGCGGACGCCCCCAAGCATGATCCGCGCTTCGTGGGCACCACGCAGGCCCCCACCATCTCCTTCCTGGGCCGTTTGGATGAGCCCCGCAAGGGCCTGCAGGTACTTGCCCGCGCCATTCCCACGGTGCTGGCCGCCATCCCGGACGCCCGCTTCCTCATCGCCGGCCGTGGTGACGCCGCGGAGGAGCGCGCCGCCCTGGAGCGCTTCGGCGACCAGGTGGTGTTCCTCGGCGGCGTCTCCGACGCCGACAAGGCCGCGATGCTCGCCTCCTGCTCTTGCTACGTGGCCCCACAGACCGGCGGGGAGTCCTTCGGCATTGTGTTGGTGGAGGCGATGGCGGCCGGCACCCATGTGGTCGCCTCCGACCTGACCGCGTTCTCCGACGTCCTCGGCGAGGGCACCTATGGCGCCCTGTTCCACAACGGTGACAGTGACGACCTGGCCCGCGCCATCATCGACACTCTCACCGACACCGCCGCCGCCGACACTCGCCGCACCGCCGCGTCCGCGGTGGTGGGCCGCTACGACTGGTCCGCGGTCACCGACGCCGTGCTGGATGTGTACGACATGGCCCTGTCCACGGCCCACACGCGCGTAACCATTGCCCCCGGCTCGCGCACCATGGTGGGCAGACTGCGCGACGCCCTTGAGGACTGACCGGAGGAGTAAAGCCATGCTCAACCCGATCATTGCTGCAGGGTCGCAGCTGCCGGCCCCGCCTGCGGACCCGCCGGGTGGGCCGCCCACCTGGCTGGGACCCGCCGTCGTCGTGCTCGCCGCGGCACTGGTGTTTCTGGCGATCGCCTGGTCGGCGTATGCCAAGGCACTGCGCGTGGACCGACTGCACCGGCAGGTGCTGGGATCGCGAGCCACTCTGGAGGCACAGTTGGTCCACCGGGCACAGGCCGCCGCCGACCTGGCGGCCTCCGGTCTGCTCGACCCCGCCTCCGCGCTGCTGCTGTCGCAGGCCGCACACGACGCGCTCGACGCCGAGGGCCCGATCGTCGACGACGGCCTGGACACGGACACCCCGGCCCAGCCGACCGGCGAGGGCACCCGCAGCCGTGCCCGTATCGAGTCCGACCTGTCCCGGGTGATCCGCACCGTCGTCGACGCGCCCACGCGCGCCGCGCTCGCCGCCGACCCGCGGGGCCAGGACGCCCTGGACCGGCTGGACAAGGCCGCCTACCGAATGGTGCTGGCCCGCCGTTTCCACAACACGCACGTGGCCGAGGCCCGGCGCCTGCGTGCGGCGTTGGACGTACAGGCGCTGCACCTGGCAGGCCACGCCCCCCTGCCACGTA
This sequence comes from Actinomyces sp. Z5, assembly GCF_003287795.1. Lineage (NCBI taxonomy): Bacteria > Bacillati > Actinomycetota > Actinomycetes > Actinomycetales > Actinomycetaceae > Actinomyces > Actinomyces sp. Z5. The sequence continues at coordinate 2,008 of NZ_QMIN01000076.1, read as the reverse complement.
CCTTCGACATTGACGACGCCACCGATGCGCCGAGCCCATCCGGAAACACGCAGGTGACATCATGAGCACCCCGTCCTCCTACCCCGGCCCCGGCAACGCCTGGGCACCCCGCCCCGGGTATCGACGCAACGGCTACCCGGCGGTCAGCCCCGTACAGCCTTCCTCCGCCCCGACATGGACACCGCAGGCGATGGTGCACCGCCGCCGCGGCACCATTGTCAGTTGGATCATGGCCTGCCTGGGAGCGGTAGGGCTGGCGGTGATGCTGTGGATCATTTTCTCCTCCACCACCGGAGCCGCCTCCGAGCTGATGGAGCCCATCCTGCTGGCATTGGTACCGCTGGGCATCGTCCTGGTAACGGTCCGCTGGATTGACCGCTGGGAGCCCGAACCGCCCGGCGTACTGGTGGCCGCCTTCCTATGGGGTGCCGGCGTGGCCACCGTCGTCTCCATGGTGATCAACACCTCTGCCTCCCTACTGGTGTCATCCACCACCGGCACGGTGTCCGGCGGCGAGCTCGTCTCCGCGGTCGTTACCGCACCGATCGCGGAGGAATCCACCAAGGGTCTGGGCGTGCTCATCATCTTCCTGCTGTGGCGGCGCACCTTCAACGGCGCCGTCGACGGGATCGTCTACGCATCGGTGGTAGCCGCCGGTTTCGCCTTCGCCGAGAACATCCTGTACTTCGTGCGGTATTCCGACGAGCTGCTGTTCGTCTTCCTCCAGCGCGGGATCGCCTCGCCCTTCGCCCACGTCACCTTCACCGCCTGCACCGGGCTGGCGATCGGGGCGAGCGTGCGCATGCGGTCAAACTTGGCGTGGATGTGGACCACACCGCTGGGGCTGGCCTGCGCGATCGTGATGCACTCCTTCTGGAACGGCGTGCTGGCCAGTGAACCGTCCCTGTACTTCTATGTCGCAGTCCCCTTCTTCATCGCCGCGATCGGCCTGGTGCTGTGGCTGCGCTGGAGCGAACGCATGACCATGCGGCAGCGGCTGGCGGACTATCAGCGCGCGGGCTGGCTCTCGCCCGCCGAGGTCACCATGATTACCACCGGCGCCGGGCGGGCGGCCGCCCGCCGCTGGGCCATGAGTCGCGGTCCGGCAGCCGCCAGGGCCATGCAGGCGTTCCTGAAGGCGGCCGCCTCCCTGGCGCAGCTGCGTCAGCAGGCGATCGACGGGCACGCCGACGCCGATTTTGCGGTACAGGAGTCCGCCCTGCTGGCGGCTATAGTCGAGCAACGCTATGTCTTCACCCGCTGACGCCGGCGACCTGCCCTGGCCCGCCCCCACCCTCGCCGCCGACGGGCGTGACCCGCTGCGCGTACCGCCCAACTGGACCCAGCTGCTCGACGCCTCCGAGTGGCACCTGAACGCCGCCGGCCTGCCGTTCCGCCAGGCGGCGCGCGTGATCGCCCTGCGGCGTGTGCCCCGGCCCGCCATCCTGCTGGTCGTCGGCCATGACTTCGGCGACACCACCCATGCGTGGGGATTCACGCCGGGCGGTGGCCTGCTGTCGGGGGAGACGCCCATCGGTGGGGCGCGTCGCGAGCTCGCGGAGGAGACCGGCATCACCTTGGCCGAGGCGGCCCTGACCGGACCGGTGGTGGAACGCAGGGCGCTGTTCACTTTCAACCAGGTCACCTGCCGCCAGGACGAGCTGTTCTACCTGACGCACCTCGAGGCTAGCGTCGGCGTGGACCGCTCCGGCTGGACCGACACCGAGCGGCAGGTGCTGGACTCGCTGCGCTGGTGGGAATTGGACGAGCTGGACGCCGCCGTAGCTGCCGGCATGACCGTCTACCCGCATATCCTTCCGGCACTCGCCCGTGAACTCCTGGACGGCTGGGACGGCCGGGTGCGCCACGTCGTCGAGCACTAGGTTCTGTTGTGTAAGTGCTTGGGTGGCGGTGTGTGGCTGTTGAGCCTGTCAGTTGGACCGCTGTTCCCCGGTTGGACCCCTGTTCCCCCGTTGGACCGCCGTAGCCGCCGGTTACAGCGGTCCAA